>CAZARY010000065.1:0-10527 GCA_964487675.1 uncultured Clostridia bacterium
TGAAAAAAAGGGCTAAGGAACATATATGAATCAATATTCACAAACATCTAAAATTGGGATTTTACAGGGATAGATTATGAGGAGGTGTAATTCAATGACTAGGATACAACGTTTATCACCTTCCGTTTCGGAGCAGATTGCTGCAGGGGAAGTAGTGGAAAAACCGGCTTCTGTGGTAAAAGAACTGGTAGAAAATTCAATTGATGCCAAAAGCGGAAATATTCAGGTGATTGCTAAAAAAGCTGGCAAAGAAAGCATTCGAGTCATTGACGATGGCAATGGCATTCACCCTGATGATATAGAATTGGCTTTTTCCCGGCATGCGACAAGTAAAATCTACTCCAGGGATGATTTAAATAGAATTAAAACACTTGGCTTTCGAGGAGAGGCTTTAGCAAGCATTGCTGCTGTAAGTCGGGTAGAAGTAAAGACGCGCCAGCATGGGGAAAAAGAAGGGGTGTATCTTTTGGCGGAAGCCGGCGAGATCAAAAAAACTGAACCCACCGGCTGCCCTGAAGGAACGGATATTGAAGTTAAAGATTTATTTTATAACACGCCTGCCAGGTTAAAATTCCTCAAAAAGGATTCTACGGAAATTGCCTGGATACAGGATGTGGTTAATAAAATGTCACTTTCTTATCCTAATATTCGTTTTAAACTAATGCATGGAGAAAATAGGTTGCTCCAGACCACCGGTCAAAATAATTTATTAGAAGTCATAAGCAGGGTATATGGTTATCAAACTGCTAAAAAACTCATCGCAGTATCTCACACAAATCAAGAACTGGAATTGCATGGATATATTTCACGACCGGAACTGACTAGATCTAACAGGGGATACCAGACTGTTTACATAAATAAACGTTATGTTAACAACAATTTAATTTGTAAAAGTATGGAAAAAAGTTACCATACTTTACTTCCGAAGCAGCGATACCCAATAGCTGTTCTAAAACTTTGGCTTCCCGAAGCTGAGTTGGATGTTAACGTGCACCCAGCTAAAATACAAGTCAGGTTTTCAGACCCTAAAAAAATTGCTGACTTTGTTGAGAAAGCAGTGTCAAAAGCTCTAGTGAATGAAAACTTGATTTTCCCATCATCACTGGGGAAGCAAGATGCCTTATCTCAGTTTCATTCTCAACCTCAAGAAAGATCTAGTAGAATTTCCAATACAAGTAGAAAAAGTATGAAGGGTGACCAATTAGAAATCACGGGTGATCTCACAAATCACAATGTAGCAAATAGACAAAAAACTGATGGTACTGAAAAAGCAAGTGAAACAAAAGAAAATTATCAATATAATAAGGATAAAAATAGTGTGAATAAGATGGAAGATGAGATAAAAAATGCCGCTTACAAATATGGTGAAATAAAAGAGGAATTGGAAGGGAAAGCAAGAACTGGAGACAGTTCTGACGTTCATGGAGACATAAAGATCGATTGGAGCATTCGGAGACCTGATGGCGAAACGGAGCTGACCATTTATAAATTATTGCAAGAGGCTCGAGTAGTTGGCCAATTTTTTTCTTCTTATTGGCTTTTGGAATTTAAAGAAAATCTTTATTTCATAGACCAGCATGCTGCGCATGAAAGGGTTAACTATTATGATTTAATGGAAAAATATCGATCAAGCGGGGCTGCAACTCAGCAGGTTATTCCTTATACTTTAGAGTTAGATAGCGCAAATATAACAGCCATTCAAGATAATATGCGTACCTTAAGTAAATGTGGCATTGAAATGGAATTATTTGGAGAAAACACCCTTCTAGTAAGGTCTGTGCCTTTAGCAGTAAAAGAGATTTTTAACCAGGAAGCGATATTAGATTTGATCGATCAATTGGCTGACTATCCAGAAGAAAAGCTCGATATAGAGACAGTAGAAGAGATTTTGATCACAACAGCGTGCAAGAAAAGTGTGAAAGCCAATCAAAAAATGGAAACAGATGATTTCTTGTATCTTTTAAATCAGCTGGCTTATACGCCCACTCCTTTTACTTGTCCCCACGGCAGACCAACCATGGTTAAGATGACAAAAAAAGATATTGAAAAACTTTTTTATCGAAGTTAACTTAAAATGAACACAAAATGAACACGCATTACCCTTATTTTATATAACCCCTTATTTTATAATTTTTATATAACCTTTTATATAAAATGGTTGTCAAAATAATTAGGTAAGGTGAAAACGTTGAAAAATTCTAGTCGGATAGGCCCACAGTCAGTAGTAACCCAAAAATATAAAAGATTGATCCCCTCGAAACCACTGATAGTCATTGTAGGTCCTACTGCGGTGGGGAAAACCAGAGTAGCTGTACAATTTTGCCGAAAATTTCCCGTGCCCACGGAAATTATTTCTGCTGATTCTATGCAGGTTTATAAAATTTTAGATATTGGTACGGACAAACCTGGAGCAAGCACCCGAAAAGAAATTCCTCATCATATGATAGATTTTGTAGCTCCTGGGGAAGCATACAGTGTAGGAAGATATCAAAAAGAAGCCCAAGAAGCTATTTTAAGCGTTTATGCAAAGGAAAAGTTGCCGCTGGTAGTGGGTGGAACAGGTTTATATATTAATGCTTTAATTTATGATTTTTCGATGGGAAAATTGCCTCAAAGAACTCAGTATCGAGAGCAACTTGAGGAACGCGTACAGAATGAAGGGCTTGGCTTTTTGTATGAAGAGTTGAAAAAATATGACCCGTCTGCAGCAAGAAAAATTCATCCGAACGATAAAAGAAGAATTATTCGTGGGCTTGAGGTTTATTATTATACAGGCGAACCGATTTCCAAGCAGCAGACAAAAAGATACCAGTCTCCTTATAATTTATGTACTTTTGGCTTATACATGGAACGCGAAAAACTTTATTCATTAATAGAAAAAAGAATAGATAGAATGCTTGCTGAAGGTTTATTAAATGAAGTTCAATTTTTAAAAGATAATGGTTATAAACACACCACTGCTATGCAAGGCTTAGGGTATAAAGAACTCAATGCCTACCTAGAGGGCGAGATGGGGTATCAGGAAGCGGTGAAAAAGTTTAAAAAAAATACACGGCGATTTGCCAAGAAGCAGTTAAGTTGGTTCAGAAGGGATCCAAATATTGAATGGATCGACCTGACAAACCTGTCTGCTAACGAGGCGGCTAATAAAATATTTCACTGCGTGATGAAGGAATATTTTAACTTTAATAGAATATAGCTTTTGAAAGCATATGGAATTTTTGGCAATTGGGAACAAAAATACGAAGTAAGAGATAAACCATGAATAAATTTAATAAATAAAGCATGAGGATGATAATTATGACCATAATATGTAAATAATTAAACATGTAAATAATAGAAAGGGGAAAAGCCAAACAAACATAGAACAATGAACATAGAGAGCATAGGAACAAACCACAAAAAAAATGAGAGTCAAGAAACATCAAAACATAATTATTTGGAGGGGATGAATTTTGGCGAAAACAAGCTTTAATTTGCAAGACAATTTTTTGAACCAGGTGAGGAAAGGGAAAATTCCAATCACGCTTTTTTTAATTAATGGTTTTAAGATTAAAGGTACGGTAAAAAGCTTTGATAATTTTACTTTATTGTTAGAAGTAAATGGAGAACAGCAAATGATATACAAACACGCTGTTTCTACTTTGATTCCATCTAAAAATTTAAATATATTCGAAAATCAGGAAGAGAACCAAGAAAAAAACGGTGAAGAGTCTGTGGAATAGTCGTTAATCCAACTCTGAAAATCGAACCATATGAATGCAACCACATGAATGCAATCACAGCATCATGAATGGATGGAGTCAGCATCCGCTTTTGTAAATTTGTTAAAAAGAAGGCAACTTTAAGAGTGCCTTCTTTTTTTAATGAAGATGAAAATCAGGAAATGCATAAGAGGGAACCAACAACTTGCATTTAATTATTATAAATACATTAACCGGTGGCGACACATTAGCGCATTAATCAATGCGTCTAAATAGTCCGATAATTTTGCCTATAATTTTAACATGTTTTGTATATATGGGTGAGTAAAAAGGGTTTTCTGGTTGCAGTCTTACGGTGTCATTTTCTTTATAAAACCTTTTTACGGTGGCTTCATCATTTTCTTCCATTAAAGCAACTACAATATCACCATTTTCAGCAGTTTGCTGTTGATTCACAATTACATAATCCGAATCTAAGATGCCGGCATCTTTCATGCTGTCTCCCTCAATATTTAACAAAAAAACGTTTTTTCCGCGATATAAAGGGGCAGGCAACGGAAAATACTCTTGTATATTTTCATCTGCTAGTATTGGTGTTCCTGCAGTGACTTGCCCAACTACTGGAGCAGAGATGGTATTCTCTTTTTGTTTTTCAAATTTGCTTTCCTGGTCGCTGCTTCTAAAAGTTGTTTTAGTTGAAAAATCTTCAGATTTGGGGGCTTGTTCACCAGGCAGTTGCCGATTTAATACTTCTATCGCCCGGGGTTTAGTTGGATCCCTCCTGATATAACCTGCCTTTTCTAAAGAAGATAAATGTAGATGTACGGTTGAAGTTGAACTAAACCCTACGCCCTGGCAAATTTCTCTAACTGAAGGGGGATATCCGTGATTTTCACCGTATTTCCTTATGAAGTTAAAGATTTTCATCATTGACTCAGTTTTTCTTTTATTCATATAAAGACACTCCTCTAAGCCCAAGGGTTAATATATGGGGTTTACCCCGATTTTAGCAGAATTAGAATATTTAGTCAAAACAAATGTTCTAATTCTCTTGATTAACGAACATCAGTTTGCTATAATATAGAATAGCGAACATTAGTTCGCTAATGGCAGGGGATATAAGGGAGGGATTTGAATGCGTTTAGAATTGAAAGGGTTTCACGAAATACAAAGGCTAAAGCAAAGTAAAAGACGTAACAATCGAAACAAAAATCTAACTAATAAACTATTAAACGAAAACATCTTATTTATAATCATTTTGGCAGTGATAAGCATTACAATAACAGGAGCTGTGTCAGGGTTTACAAATTTTCAAGAGATTACTGCCGAAGCTATGAATATACAACCACAAAGTCAATTAAAAGTTGGATTAAGTGGGAATAATAAAGACTTGGAATGTTGCCATGGGAAAAGTGAAATATTTATTGAAAAAGGAACTACTATGTGGGAAATAGCTGTTGAACATTCACAAGATAACGAGGACCCAAGATCATATATAGAAAAAATAAAGCAAGTTAACCAAATGGAAACTTCTGAATTACGTGCAGGAGAAATCATAACACTACCCGAGTAAATGTCGAATCAATGAGACGGTATGAATAAATGAGCCCATACGAACGAGCCTATACGAATAGATGAGACGGCAGTTAATATGCAAGGCAACTTCTTTGCATATTAGCTGCCTGCATATCACTGCCAGGTGTCAATCGCTAACAATAAGCTTTAATTGGGCTTTTTTTAAAATTCTCTAAAAGGTCCGATAATATATCTTATGTAAACCAGAAAAAACAAACCGCAAAGAGGACAAAATAAAAAATAACTAAAGTAATCTCAATCAAATGATCACAAATGATCCATCACTATTTTCCACTATCATTTACTATGTTCCCACTATGTTTTCACTACTGTGTTCCCGCTATGTTTCGATTTCTAATTTTTTCATTTTATCATATAATGTGCTTCTAGCTATTCCAAGTATTTTTGCTGCATTTGTTAAGTTGCCATGAGACTTACTGATGGCATGATTTATAGCCACTACTTCCGCTTCATGTAAAAGCCCCAGATTATTATTGGAGTTTGAATTAATAATTTCAGAACCGATCTTTTCGTACAGATGCATTTTTTTTAAATGGTCCGGAAGATAATCTGATGTCAGGTGACTTTTTTCACCTAATAACACAATGGCTCTTTCTACTACGTTTCTCAATTCCCTTAAATTACCCGGCCAGTGATATGCGCTTAAAGCTTCTAGAAAATCGTTATCTATACTGACCTCTTCCCTATTCATTATATTTGTGTAATGTCTTACAAGAACCGGGATATCATCGATCCGTTCCCTCAGCGATGGAAGCTCTAAGGTAAAAACATTTATACGATAAAACAAGTCTTCCCTAAAGTTGCCTTTTCTAACTTCTTCTAATAGGTCCTTTTTTGTGCTTGAAATAACTCTAACGTCTACAGGGATTTCCTGGGTTCCCCCTATTCTCATGACTTTATTTGTGGAAAGAACACGCAGCAGCTTGATTTGTACATTTAAGGGCATATTTTCAATTTCATCTAAGAATAGGGTGCCGCCAGAAGCAATTTCTATTTGTCCATATTTACCTCGAGTTGAAGCGCCGGTAAAGGCGCCGCTTTCGTATCCAAAAAGCTCACTTTCTATAAGCTCAGAAGGAATAGCGCCACAATTGATCCCCACAAAAGGCCTGCTCTTTCTATCGCTGGCATTGTGAATGGCTTGTGCGAAAAGTTCTTTTCCAGTACCGCTTTCACCGTAGATGACAATAGATGAATTGGAATTGGCAATGGTTTGAGCCATTTTGACAATATTTCTAAATTTAACGTTCTGGCCGAAGATATCTTGAAAAGTATAATAAGTGGAATTATGTTTTAAAGAATCATGTAGTTTAAATATTCTATCCGTTGAATCAAACAAAATCAATTCTGATTGGCTGTTGTCGTTCGTTTCCACTACTTTTTTTGTGGCAAGCAACGATTTTTTTGTGTTACCCACGTTGATCAATATTTCTCTATTGCTGACAGAGTTGGTTTCTTTAAGCCCGGTGGTCTCTATTTTGTGGTGAATAGCTCTTTTTATTTGGGTTTCTTCCTGATCTTTTGTGATATTCAAAAGGTTTAATAATTCGGTATTATACTGTTTTATTTTTCCAAGACGGTCAAAATATAGAATGCCCGAGGGAAAACGCTCCATGATTTCACTCAATATTTCGGTATGTTCATTTAAATGATTTAGCATTGTTTTTATGTGTAAATGATAATCTAATACTTGTGCTATACTGATTGCAAAGCCAAGTGTTTGGATAGAGGTGTTGCTAAAGCTGTTTGTTGAAATGTTTAGCACTCCTCGGACTTCTCCCTCAGTATTGTATAGTGGTGCTGCAGAGCAATTTATGTTGTGAAAGTAATAATTGAAATGTTCAGCGCCAATGACTTGAATGGGTTGTTTCTCAATTAAAGCCAGGCAAATGGCATTGGTTCCCATAAGTTTTTCTGAAGCGTCTATGGCAAAATAATTACCTTCATTTATGTTTTCCTTTACAACATCAGGGGTGGCTAGTATTTTTTGCGTAATGGCCTGCTCATCACATATTCGACAAATTAGCCCCATTTCATTCGCCATCTCTCTAATCACATAGATAAATTGGCCGTACTCTTGTATTAAATCTGTACAGTCTGTTAGTTCTTCTGCCAGTTTTTCATCTTTTATAATATTTTTTTCAATGTTGTAGTATGGATCTACTCCTAATTCGTAACTTCTTTTCCATGATCGCCAAATTAACGGAGAAAGAATTGTTTTATCTATCTCTTTTCCGTCAATAAATTTATACCATTCTTGTTTCACTTTATTGTTGTGAAAAACTGACCTTTGAATGTTTTGGGGTTGCATATTTAATCCCTCCATAATGACACCAATATACCATTTTTTGTATAAAAACCCCTAAAATTATTGCCTGTATTGTTGCCTAAATTTTATCACAATAACAACCTAATCAAAACTTGCCATGGTAGAAAAAAGTAGAAAAAATTACAGCCCCATAGAAGCCAGCGGAATAGCCACAAAGGCTAAAGCAATTAATGGTATGAGTATTTGGGTTATGGCCACTTCAAAATAAGCTTCTTTGTGCGTTAATTTGGTTAAGTATAGTAATGTAATTAAAGCGCCTTGATGCGGTAATGTATCCATTACACCTGCTGAAATTGCTGAAATCCTGTGCACATACTCCATGGGAATAGGTAGCGCTTCGTAGGTATCTAAAAGTGCAGCATACGCTGCAGATAACCCGCCAGAAGCCGAACCAGCTATGCCGGCAGCGATCGTTGAGGTTATTGCTACAAACCAGAGTGGGTTCAAATCCATCCCCTTCAATCTGTCGATCACGATTTCAAATCCGTCAGTAATTCTAGCTACCCCGGCAAATCCCACGACAGCCGCCGTATTTAATATGGCAATGGCTGAATTTATGGTGCCCTTGTTCAGGGTTTCTATCCATTTCATTGGTGACCCCACATAGCTGTACATTAAAATTACCCCGGCGATTGTGCCGCTACTTACAGCTATTTCAACTGGCAAATTTATTATATTGAATAAAAATAATATGATGACCGGGGGTAAGAAAGCAATTAATGGTTTAGGATAATTGTTTGAGTTTCTCTTTTCACTGCTTGTCTGACCCTCTCCATCCTCATCTTTATCCTGATCTTGGTGATCTTTTACCATTGCGAGTGATTCAGGGTCGCTGTCAAAAGTGATGCCTTTATTTTTTAATGCTTGGCTGCGCCATTCTAAAAAAGCGAAAATTAAAGCAAACTGGGTCAATCCAGATGCCAGGCCAGGTAAAAGCGCGGCGGTAGGATTGGTCCCCAGAAATTCAATCGGTATTACGTTTTGAATTGCTGGCGTTCCTGGAGAGTTCATTGACCACGTCCAAGTACCGGATGAAATAGCAGCTGGGATTAACTTTCTAGGGATGTTCGTTCTTTTGAAAAGCTGTAGTGTAATTGGGAGCATGCCAAAAAATATGACAAATCCACTGATACCGCCATATGTCAATATACCTGTTATAACCATTACCATTGGGGCAGCAAATTTCCCCTTAGTTTTATCAATGATAAAGCTAGCAATAGATTCAGCAGCTCCGGTATCTTCCATCACGGCCCCAAATAGTGCACCGGTAAGGAATATCAAGAAAAAGCTCTGAAAATAGCTTGCAGCTTCTTCCATATAGGGTCCCACCATTGTATCATACAAAGGCATTCCTACGCCCACTGCCAAAAATATTGTCACGAGTATCCCCAAGAGCGGAGCACTAACTCTTTTAAAAGCTAAGAAAGCGAACAATAGAAGTGCTATTGGGAAGATAATCACATCCACATTAAGCAATTGAAGCTCCCTCCAATCTTCTCATTTGTTTTCCATGATACATCGATACATCAAATTTGCTTAATTTAGTTAAAGCCAAAGCACTTGTTTCAAGTACCCCACAGTTAAAGCAGTGGGCTTTCTGCCTATTTTGTCGTAATTAAACTTCACTTACCTTTTCGTGGTTAATGCCCTTAAAGCGAGCCACCCCGAGAAATTTTAGAGCGAATTTTTATACAATCCGACGATTTCATTTACTGTGGGAACCCGGAAAGTATTGGCAGGGCTGCCACTCTTTAAAGCATCATTCGCCATTTTTTCAGCGTATTTCATAAACTCTTCGCTATCAATGCCAAGTTCAGAAATCGTGGGAATTTCCACATCAGCACACAACTTTTTAACTGCTTCAACGCCGGCGTAAGCACATTCTAACTCGTCAGAGGTAGTGTTCGCGCCCATGGCTTTCGCCACATCTGCAAATCTTTCAGGTGCTCCCATGACTGCGTATTCCATGCACTGAGGGAGTAAGACCGCATTTGAAATCCCATGCGGAACATGGAAAATAGCTCCAATGGGGCGACTCATCCCATGAACGATTGTCACCGATGAGGTTGAAAAGGCCAGTCCAGCTTCTGTTGCAGCGAGATGCAGTTGACTTCTCGCTTCAATATCATTTCCATTAGCCCACGCGCGCCGGAGATATTTTGAAATTCTTTTGACTGCGGACAAAGCTAAATTATCAGCTAACGGCTGGTTTCTTCTCGAGGTATAGGCTTCAATGGCATGAGTGAGCGCATCGATGCCTGTCGCTGCGGTAAATTTTGGGGGAACACTTAAGGTTAACTCAGGGTCTACCACAGCAAAATCCGGGACGAGCTTAGGACTGCCGATAAGCATTTTAACATCGTTTTCTGTATCAGCAATAATGGTCACCTTCGTCACTTCTGATCCTGTCCCGGCAGTTGTGGGAATAGCAACTATAGGAGGTAATTCATTCTTTACTTTGTTTTGCCCCATAAAGTCGGTGATTTTCCCTTGATTTGTAACCAAAATACCGATCCCTTTAGCCGCATCTATGGGACTGCCACCGCCTAAGGCTACCAAAAAATCGCAGCCATTGTTTTGATAGATTTCGAGTCCCTTGTACACCATATTGTCTGTGGGTTCCTGGTTGACTTCGTTGTATATTACTTGATCAATGCCTACCTTATCGAGTTCTTTACAAATGTTGTCCACATACCCCGTTTCTTCCATCACTTCATCAGTGACAATCAAAGCTTTACGACCAAAAGTATCTAACTTGCTGCCGAATTCCGCCATGGATCCTGCTCCATATTGAATCTTGGCAGGTGTTAAAAATAGATGAGATTGCATTTACCTCTCCTCCTTTACCTGAAAATTAATTTTATAATCTTCTAGTCCAAGCTCAGAGAGCTTTTGTTC
>CAZARY010000066.1:0-10518 GCA_964487675.1 uncultured Clostridia bacterium
AGGTTCATCAATCTCTCACTTTTTCGCAGAAAATACCTTCTCGCCTCCAGCTATACTCCCACCCAAAAGAACCAAAATAACGGCGGCGCTCAGCCAGGCAACAATAGTGACTCCCAGCGCATCAGCCCCATGCCTGGCACCAATTCCGATAAAGGCCCACGCAAACACCAGGGCAAATGCGATATCCCGACGCGTCATAATTACTAACACGGCAATCAAAGCGCCAAGGATGATCATCACAACACTCCAAACAGCTGAACCCATGCCTTCACCAATCCAGCCCAAATGCAGTGCCAGTATGCTTAAATTCGCAATGGCAGCCACGCATGCCCAGCCCAAATATATACTAAAAGGTAAAAAGACTGTAATGAACTCCTGCTTTTTTTGTTTAACCCCTGCCTGCTCAACGCTTACATAGATAAACAAAATTGACAGTAATAATAAAATCATAAAAAAGAGGGAAAGAGAAATTTGCAGATAATGCCAAGAAAAGATCCAGAGTATATTCCAAATATTTGCTGCTGCAAGCCACCACCGGATTCTTTTGAATACCGGTCTTTCATACTGATTGGGCAGTGCCTGATAAACTGAAAAAATAGCTAAAAGAAGATAAATCAACCCCCAGATAATAAACACATAGCCAGCCGGGGTGAAATGAACTGGGAATTGATCGGATACCTCCCCTGTGGTGAGATTATTTATAGGCAAACGATTGGCCAAAAAATTGATGAATACAACAAGCAAAAAAGTCCCGAGTACAATAAACGCCTTCGTTTTTTCAGATAACCGGGATGTCATTTGCCTCAACTCCCTTGCCTTAAATTTTTTTGGTACCTATTTGATTAAAAAAATAACCCCCTTCAAGTAGCCGGGAGGTAGTCATGCCTCCACCTACCCGAAGGATCTACCCGAAGGGGATTATTCTTTGTCAAAGTTGCAATTATTCAAACTTCATCATTATTCAGAGCTTTCCATTTCTTCTTCTACTTTGACATTTTGCACATTCACTTTAACCGAAGTAATATCCATATCCGTCATGTTCTTGATCGCGTCACGAACCGATTTTTGTGCTTTTTGACATACTTCATGGATTTTTACGCCATATCTCACCGTTATTCCGACCGAAACATATAATTCATCGCCTTCTTCTGATCTACTTACAGAAACGCCTTTCGCCAGGTCCCTTTTTCGTCCCATTCTTTCAGCAATGTTGCCAACTACAGAGGTGCCCATCATTTCAACTACGCCTTCTACTTTGCTAATGGCAATCCCCGCGATAATTTCCAAGACATCATCCGCAATTTGAATTTCATCGCCTTTGTATTCGTTTGTCGCCATATAACCACTCCTTTCTAAGCTAGTATTGAATTATTTTAACTAGCCTATTTAACATTTTTGATTTTCGTACTATTATTTTTACTTCTCTATCCAAAGACAAAATCCTCTTTTTGACAAAAAGTTTTACTTTTTTGAAAAAATTTAATCATTACAATCAGCTAGAATCACCTCACAGACCTTTGAGGTCAACTATAAGATACCCTTACCTACCGGTTCCGTTCTAACATGTGCTAAGCAGCCTCATTCTTTCATTTCTTTATCTAAATTCGTACCCCAGCATGCTTTTGATGATTTCATACTTTTCTAAGACGTCTTTTTTGTCTTTTCCAGGTACATCCATGATACAGTAGCGGTAACTTTCCAAGTTCTGTTTGTAATCTGACAATCGACTATCGGCCGAAACCATATTTTTGACTGTTACTTCCGGATAAAGGTGATGAATATGTTCCAATTCGGTGGTCATGGGAACTTTGAGAATTTCCCTATCCCCAAACTCGCGTAGCTCAAAGTTATAACAGCATGGATATTTTTCGCGCTCATATAATTGATCATCATGAGAGCCCGGTACTTTCCCTACGGACAAGTCACACAGCCACTGGACAAAGTTAATTCCTAGGATGGCCTCTGTCATGCCCACAAACTGAAAAGCTGCACGACTGTTTACCTCGATAATGTTGATAGCTCCCGTTTCTTGATCTATGCGCATCTCTACATTAAAAAAAGTATTATTCAAACCGGTGGCTTTCGCCACTTCTGCTGTAATTTTATTGATCCGCTTCTCCATTTCCGCTGACAGACCATCAAAAGGCATCTCATGGTGGCTAAAGCTGATCTTGTCCTCGTGAAAAGCGGCTTTCACAATACCGTAACAAGTTACCTCGCTGTTAATTATATAGCCATTCACTGTAATTTGATCTCCCGAGACCAGTTCTTCGCACAAGAATCTATTATAGGTCTCTAAGTTCAACTGATTATTTAAGTGGCCAGATACAGCCAAAGCATCCAAATAATACTGGTTGTAGTTCGATAGATCGGCGGTATTTTTCCGAATCAGTTCTCTCAATTCATCGTAGCTATCACATTTTTTGCTCCCGTATGAAATGTTGGCCCTGACGGGCTTAGCAAAAAAAGGTGGTACTAGGGGAAACTCCCTCAAAAACTGGGAATCCAACCAAAAATCTGGCGTGTTTTCCGGCATTTTTTCCTTTTGTATTTTTCTGGAAATATATTTGTTTTGGCAATTAATCATACTGTCTATTGAAGTGGCCAATTTTCTGGTTTTCTCACAAATCACATTGGAAAAAACACTGGTCACGTCACGGGTTCCAATAATGCCATCAAACCTGTCCGGGCTCTTGTTCAAAAAATCAATCATTTCCCGTAAATACGCTTCCGGGCCCCTTTGAAAAATTTCCTCGGTGGAATCGGTTTCAATATGATAAGGTTTTATTTCTTCCCACCTTTCTTGGATAAGAGGCACTTCACTCTCCTGGCAAAGGATCAAAACATGTTGTTGATCATCAGTTCTTTTCATCATTCATGTCTCCTCTCAAATCAGCAAAAAGGGGGGTCCCCCTATGCGTTAAAAATGTTGTCAAATTATAACATCTTTTTCCAATAAAGTAAATAGCAAAATCCCTATTGCAAAATTCTTATTGCAGAAATGTTTATCAGTAGATTGTAAAAAAGGACGCACCACCTAATTGGTTAATATCTCCTCAGCCAAAGCTTTTTGGGAAAGCGGCTCGCTTCCCCTAAACACCCGCATTCCATCTCCAGAAATTTCATCTATAATCACAATGTCCCCATGGACTCGTCCAAATTCCAGTTTAAAATCCACTAGGGTGAGTCCTTTATCCGTTAAATGGTTTTCAAGTATCTCCCCCACGGATCTAGTCACTCTTTTCACTTTTACAATCTCTTCCGCAGCTAATACGCCTAAAACCTGGAGCGCGTCTTCGTTTATCAAAGGATCGCCCCTCTCGTCGTCTTTGACGGTAAATTCTACTAGGTAATTTAAATCCTGCATGGCTTCCACTTTATCAGGGTAACGGCGCAAGAAGCTGCCGTAAGCCTTTAACCTGCACACAATCTCAAGTCCCAGTGTTTGGCCTTTTTTAACTTCCATGGTGCTGCGATTTAAATCAGCCGAAATATAATGCGTTGGAATGTTATTTTGCTTTAGCAGCTCAAAAAAGTGCACGGTCAAAGAAAGGGAAGAACGTCCTTTTCCCGACACCTGGCCGACAACTTCGTTGCCCCCCGGATCAATTTCCTCACCCGTACCAGTCACATCATCTTTAAACTGCATAACCAGGTTGCCTTTTTCATTCTCAAAAACTTGTTTCGTTTTACCTTCATAAACTTTGCGCATAACCCGTTTCACCTCAATTTAGAAATATTCTATTTACCTATTCTGAGTACATTGTGACATTTTTCCATTAAAATTTAAACTGATTTAATTCTTGCTGCATTTTTTCTATCAAACCAGCCAGTAGATGGCTGGCTTCAGCAAACTTGATCAAGGGAAAATCAGAATCCCCTATTTGAAGAGCTCTTCCAAATACATTTCTTTTTTCTTGTTTCATTATGTTTATGTATATTTTAGCAAAATAAGGATCAAGCTGGGCGCCTAAACTGGACTATCTTCATTGTAAGGTGGCAAAGGGATTTTTAAAAGTTGGTTGGTTTGTTTAGATAGCGATATTGCCCTTTCTTGAAACACTCTTAAAAATTAAACATAGATTCTGGTGCAAAAGTGTAGTTGATCAGTGAAAAAGTTGAAAATTGAAAATTAAAAAATACTTTATCAATTAGTATTTCTACCGATTATATTTATTGTTCCCTTTTTTCAAGTACCAAAAATGATTTATTGCCAGCTTGGTTATAATACAATCCTTTTGATACCTGTTTAGATATGATAATGCCCCTTCCCCGCTCGTGCCAGTGATCGCTTATCTTATTAAAAGCCTGCTTTTGCTTTAACCAGTCAAACCCTTCTCCTTCATCTTGAACCGCTACCACTAAATAATCCTTCATTATAATCAGTTCCACACAAACGGTGAGGGAGGCATCAAAATAATTGCCGTGTTCCATGGCATTTACAACCATTTCGTAAATACTTTGAAAACTAGCTTTTTCAACAAGGTAAGGCGCTACAGCTGAAAAAATTTCATGTTTTACTTTTTCAAGCCCTCTTTGGGAACTTTCCAGGTCCCAACGAACAGTAAATTTGTCCTCCGGGTCAATCTTTAGGGCCAAGGTTGTAATATCATCGTCCGCTTGAAACTGATTCCGGTTAAAAATGGCAAAGTCTTCGTTAACGGCGTTAACCACAACTTCAGCAGGGAGATGGAAGTGATCAAAGAATGCTTTGGATATTCGGCCATTATAAGGAGTCCCACCAACTTTTTGTTCATACAACCCATCGGTATACAAAAATAATGTGTCTCCAGCCTTCAAATACACCTCTTGCTCCGAGAAATCCATCATGGAAATTGGAACAGTATTGCATAAGGGGAGGCCTTCACTCGAAATTTTAGCACTCTCCCCTTTGATGCTTCCCAAGAGAGGTTCAATATGGTAGCCTGCTCCCGTGTATGTCAATTTTAAAGTACTCAGGTCCAAAACAGCTAGGAAAATGCTGATACAGTACTCATCGGGGTAATTTCCCTGCCGGTATCTCTTCGCCAAGTAGTTCAAAATGCTGCCGGGAGATAACTTTCCCCGAGACAAGCTGACGTAGCTGTCAATCACTTCTTTTATGAAAGCACATACAATCGCACTATCCATAAAGTGTCCCGTAACATCGGAGAGGTAAAATAGCAGTTGGCTGTCGGTTTTGATCACATTGTAAAAATCTCCACCCAACTCTTCCGCCGCCTGGTAATAAGCTGCCATAGTTAGTCCTTCCACATGGGGGAAACTGCTGGGTAAGGTGCGCTCATGAACGCGCTTAGCTTTTTGCACCTTTTCTTCCAATTTTTTGTAAAGCCTTTTCACTTCTTTGTTTTTGCGTTCCAACTCTGCGGCATGTTCAGCCAGCTTTGCTTCATCTTGCTTATGACGGGTCATATCCCGAACAGAGGCCACAAACAAAATTTCATCAGGTATATTAGCAAGCCGAAGAGTAACCTCAACCGGATATTCCATGCCGTCCTTTGCCCTGTGGTAAGTTTCAAAGACTTCTACACATTGATCGCCGGGATTTTCCCCTGTATAAGTGCTTTTTTTGCTTTTCTCTTTCTGGCCGTTCACGGTACAGTGCAGCACTTGTTCAAATTTCTGTTTCAGTTCTTCTTCTGAAAAATAAGGCTTGATATCAAACGGGCGCATTTTTAAAAGTTCTTGCCGGGTATAATCTAATTTTCTACAGGCAGTCTCATTAACATCTACAAATCGATAACTGGGATATTCAATGATATAAATGCTATCGGCAGAGCTGTCCATAGCCATCCGAAATCTGGCCTGGAACTTTTCCGCTTTGCGCTGCTCTGTTTTATCTTGACACATTTCGATAATTTGGACGACTTCTCCGTGATCGTTTTTTACTGGATAAGCTGATATTTCTATCTGCCTCGGTTTGCCTTCGGATCCATAATGGGTATGCTCCACTTGAGTTGGCCGGCCTGTATGCTTGACGATGTCCACCGGACAAGGGTGGTCATCTCCTTGACAAGGAAGGTCTCGGTGATGCGTGAGTTGGTAACATTTGATCTCTTTACCGTTTTTAAACCCAGAAGCAGAATTGCCCTGCAGCACATTATACGTCCGAGCATCAATCAAGTAAAATGGGTGCGTTAATGCTTCCACGGCTGTACGAAGCATGTCCAATTCTTGATACAGGTTTTTTTCCAATCAAAACACCCCAGTTTCATTTTTTTGAGAAAAACTAATCAAGCCTCTACTGACCCTCCGCTAATATATGAATGCCCCCAAACATACTACCCTAAGCTATTAATATTTTCTTTTCATTTGTCTTTTCCTTTACTTGGCGTTTTCTTTTTTTTCAATCTCCAGATCCTCATACTCGTCATGTGAAATCCTTTGGGCCTCTATCCTTGCTTCATTTACTTTTTGGAGGTTTTCTTTTAGCGCAGCTACCACCTTTAAATCAACAGTGCCGTTTTCAACCATTTTTTCCAGTATATCTATAACTTTGGTTGGTTTCATTCCCTGCCTGTAAGGTCGGTCCTCTGTTAAGGCCGTAAAAATATCAGCAACGGCCATAATTCTACTGCCTAATGGAAGTTCTTCCTTCGTTAAACAAAAGGGATAACCGTACCCATTGAGCCTCTCATGATGATAGGCACCCCATTGATTAATGGTTTCAAGTTGGGGCAGACGCTCTAATGTTCGATAGGTGTAATATGTATGAGATTTGATCAATCTAAATTCTTCA
The DNA here is from genome assembly GCA_964487675.1 of uncultured Clostridia bacterium. Taxonomy (GTDB): domain Bacteria; phylum Bacillota; class Natranaerobiia; order Natranaerobiales; family Natranaerobiaceae; genus CAZARY01. The sequence continues at coordinate 6,740 of CAZARY010000066.1, forward strand.
CCTGTTAACTTGCCCGGCTTTTCCAATATTTCCCGAGGAATTGCAAGCTTTCCCAAATCATGCAAATAACCTGCAGTTTTGATCATCTTGCATTCTGTCTCTGAGAAACCCACAATTTCAGCCAGCATAGTCGCAGTAGTTGCAACTCCCATAGAATGCGTGGTAGTGAAAGCACTGCGAAAGTCAATTACCTTTCGAAACAAATTAGCTATTTCTAATAATTCATTCATGCCGAGTTTGAGATAACTTTTTCCTACATAACTTACTAAATGACTATCCAAATACGGTGAAACCGCATCCAGCCAAAAAGCTTCCCGGGCAGAGGCTTGGTATAAAACATCCAACAGCTCAGGATCAAACATATGCCCTCTTTCCATCTCGATTTTCTGCTTAATGTCGTCTGCCTGATTCAATATATAGCTGTCATCTTTGATCAGAACACTCACTCGATCTGCGAGATGAATGATTCTGCTCCCGTATGGAATAGCGCCCTTTGAAGACCCGCTTGCGAACTTATGCTCTTCCGCCCAATTAACGTGATGAAACCGAATCATTTCAGCCACTTCCTCATAAAACGGAAAATCTTTTAACATCAAATACCCCAGTTCGGCGTGCTTATGCGGGTTTTCGATTTCAAAATCAAGTGCATTCAACCTTTCGCGAAGGGAAAGTGCCCCGCTGTCATGAAGTAAGCTGGCCAATAAAAGCTCCATCAAATCTTTTTGGTCCAGCTGCATTTCCTTTCCCATGGCGACAGCAATAAAAGCAACCTTTTTATGATGGTCCACCACCGTAGGACTCACCATATCCATGGCATCTGATACGCACATGGTTAAGTCAAATAAAGAGAGCTCAACTCGATGCATTAAATCACCTGCCCTATTTTGGTTAATCAAATATATAGCACATCAAAAAACGAACCCACAAGTATGGAAGACTGTTTGAGCACAAGCGATATTCTAGTAACCAATGAACGTACCCTAGAGCTAAAGGAGTGGGTATTCTATTACAGTAATTTGTGATGGCAAAGATGATCGTGTCTAGCAAATAAACAAACTTTTATATGGATGGTATTGTTTTCAAATTTTGCGCTAAAGCTTTCTAAATATTATATATTCCATATATTACGGGACCAAGCTTAAGATGGCCCCAGATACACCGCTTCTTTAGTGATTTCCGGGATCTTGTAACCGTTTCGCTTCAAAATGCCGTGGGCAGTAATTCTCCCCGACTCGTATATATTGGAGAGTCCATTTCCAGGATTGGTTCCACCTCCCACCAACCACATATTGTCAAATTCTTCAAATTTATTGTGCGGCCTAAATGCCATCATTTGCCCTAAATTGTGGTCCAGATTAAAGGCGGCACCAAAACCCACCCGGCAGCTTCTTTCCCAGTCTTTCGGCGTCATTATTTTTTCAAATTTTATATGCTTTTCAATATCTGTGAGGCCTGCCCGTTTTTTCATCAGATCCATTATTTTGTTTCGAAATTGCTCACCGACTTCGTCCCAATTCGTTTTTTCCATTAGGTTGGGCACGGGAACAAGCACATACAGAGCCGAGTGACCTCTAGGCGCCAGGTTGGGATCGGTCACACAGGGGTTTTGAAGATAAAAGGAGGGATCTTCAGAAAGCTCTCCATTTTCAATATTTTTAAAGTTTTGAGCATAATCCCAGGCCATATAAATATTGTGGTGCATTAACTGCTCATAAAGTTTATCCAAACCAAGATATAACACTACAGTTGAACAGGAATAACGTTTTTTTGAAAGTTTTTTATCTGTGTATTTAGCTCTTTTTTCATTCGGAACCAGATTGCGCATACCCCAGGCAAAATCGGCATTCATTACAACTTCATCAAACTCCATTTGTTCTCCATCAGTGAATTCAAGTCCCTTGACTTTCCCTCTATCTATCTTGATTTCTTTCACATCTCGGCTGAGTTCAAGTTTGCCACCTAGCTCTTGTATTGCTTGACTCATACCTTTTGATAACTGGTTGAGCCCGCCCATAACATGAAAAATCCCCATGCTGTATTCCGCATAAGAGAGCATACTATAAAAAGCAGGACACCTAAATGGTGACATACCCAAGTATCTATGCTGAAATGTAAAACCAATTTTGATCTGGTCATGACTAAAGTGTTTAGATAGTTCCTGCCATAATGTGGTTAAAGGATGCATGATTGGCAAAAACCTAAGCGTGTCCAAATTGATCATATCTGTAAGCCTTCGGTAATCTCTTCGTAAAGCGGGAAAGGTCTTGGAGAATTTTTTTTCGTTATCGTTCATATAACTGGCAAACCCTTCAACGTCCTTGGGCGTTAGCTCTTTTATGTTCCTTTTCACCCGGTTGTAGTTGTTCCCGGGGTAGAATCGGGTGCCGTCCCGGTAAACTAATTGATAATAGGGTTCAAGAAGCCGTAAATCTACATAATTGTGCAGGTTTAGCTTGCATTCCTGAAATATACCTTCTAAAATAAACGGCATCATAAAAAATGTGGGACCCATATCAAATACGTAGCGGCTTTGCTCGTCAGTTATCATACCACATCGACCGCCCACCTGTTGATTTCGCTCAAATAAAGTGACATCAATCCCCCTAGATGCCAATAGCATGCCGGCAGCCAACCCCCCTGGCCCAGCACCAACGATACCTATTTTCAATGTAGTCCGCTCCTCTCTTCCAAAAATGCCATAATAACAAACTGGGTCTTGCAGCATTGGATTTATTCATAATGATTCCTGATTCAAGGCAAAAAATCCTGCTTATTGTATAAATTCTGACTAACATGTTAAATCAGTTCAGCAAAGTCGCAGCCAAGCGCACCGCAATATCAAGTATCAAGTACGACAATTATTCTGATTCGCCTAAAGCATTTAATCGCGCTGCATTTTCATTCTAAAATTTGCGGCACTTTCATTTTAATTTTAATAGTCTGCGGCACTTTCATTTTAAATATTTAAAGTAAAGTAATTTAACAATTTCAAATACTCCATCAATACATTTCTTGCCTGGGGACGGTGTTTCCACCAAGCATCAGGTGAAAAAGGGTCATGGGGAGTGGGGGTAGAAACAACTCGTATTTTGTCATTAAATGTTTCTTCCATCACTTCCGTAAATATTCGATCCGCTCTGTAAGAATGATATCCAGAGGTGACCAAAAGCATGGAAACAGGTTCTTTTTCGGCATCGTTTTTTAAAAAAGAAGCCATGGCTAAAGCCTCCTCTTGGGTGCTGTCCACTTCACCAGGTACGATATGGATATCTTCTTCTGGCACCCCTAACTGTTTGGCTGTTTTTTTATTAAGTTCTACCATTTCCGGGAGTTCAAGCCCTTTTTTTTCGATGAGCTCGTAATTTGCAAAGCTTCTACTTTGAGCCATTAATAGTGTATCCGCATATCCAGCATTGTACAGTTCCGCACCATGTACAACCCTATCGGGGATGCTGCCCTGCAGAACCGCTATATAATCGGCTTCAACAGGGGTCTCTTCCTTTAAAAGAAAATTTCCCACTGCTGTTAAAATGTGATGACCACATAAACTAAAAATGAGAGCAGCCACAAGTACAAATCCAATCACGAGAAAAACCACAGGATGCCGCTTTAACCACTGCATTTATCCATGACCCCCTCATTCATTTGTGATCCGCTAAAAACGCTAAAACAGTCAACTCTTCTTTGCTTACTTTTAAGATACTAAATGGCGAAAAAATAAAAGTGGAGCGGATGACGGGAATCGAACCCGCAGCCCCCGGCTTGGGAAGCCGGTGCTC
>CAZARY010000067.1:0-10348 GCA_964487675.1 uncultured Clostridia bacterium
TAAGCATATAATGAGTCATGGTAAACCGCCTTCCACTTGATGTTGATTTAATTATAAAAAAACATAACAGAAAAGAAAACCCCCTACATATTTGGACAGGAGCGGTGGATGCAAATACCCCAAGAAATATCGAATACTTTTAGCCGATATACCAAATAAATAACAAACCAATCAAAATATAGCTCAAAATAATAATGATAACCCGGGGCGCTAGCACTTGTAACCCAGCCATTGTTAGGGCAGCTATATCTACCCAATCAATGGAATCAGCATTTTCTTCCATGACCTTCTTTACTCCGGGATCACGATAGGTCTGCTTTGACTTTTCAATCGAGCGATCAATATCAACTTTTTTTTGTAAAAACATCAGTATGCCCCCTAAGTGTTGATAGATAGGATTTATGATTATAAACCCTCTACGGATCGAGGTGACAATCTATAAGTGCTCTTTCACCAAATGACAGGTGACTTGATGGTCTTCTGCCACAGCAACAGCTGCCGGTACAGTTTCTCTACAAACTTGTTGGGCTTCAGGACAGCGCGTATGAAATTTGCACCCCTCTGGTGGATTGGCTGGACTGGGTATACTGCCCTCCAGTAAAATTTTATCACTTTTTCGCCTGGGATTTGGGACAGGAATCGCTGATAGCAAAGCTTTCGTGTAAGGATGCAAAGGGTTTTGAAATAATTTATCAGCACTGGCCACTTCAACTAAATCCCCCAAGTACATAACGCCTATTCTATCGCTTATGTGTCGAACAACACTTAAGTCATGAGATATGAATAAATAAGTAAGCCCTAACTCCTCTTGTAGATGTAAAAGTAAGTTGAGTATCTGTGATTGAATAGACACATCCAAAGCAGATACCGGTTCATCACAAACGATAAAGTCTGGATCCAAAGCCAAAGCTCTGGCAATTCCAATTCGCTGTCTTTGTCCTCCGCTAAATTCATGGGGGTAGCGTCGGATATGGTGAGGTTGTAGCCCACTTTTTTCCACTACTTCTCTTATTTTGTGTTGAAGTTCTTTCCCCTTGGCTATTTGATGTTCCTTTAATGCTTCCCCCACCAAATCAGCCACTGTTAACCTTGGGTTTAGAGAACTGAATGGGTCCTGAAAAATGATTTGCATCTCCTGGCGCAATTTTTTTAGCTCACGCCGCGAAAACCCAAAGACTTCTTGCCCCTTAAAGTAAACTTCCCCACTTGTTTTTGATAATAATCGCAATATTGTCCTTCCAGTTGTAGATTTTCCACAACCCGATTCACCGACTAATCCAAAGGTTTCACCTTTTTTAATATGAAAATTTATATTATCAACGGCCTTTACCCAACCAATTGTCTGTCTTAATAAACCGCCATAAATGGGAAAATGCTTCTTTAAATTTTTTACTTCTATGATTAAATTTTTTGACGCTAACTCATTTATATCTTTTTCCATCAAATTAGATGAAGCCACTTATCCCACCTCCCCTTCCTCATCCACATAAAGCCAACATCTTACTTTATGCATATCCCCAACCTGCTTAAGTGCCGGTATTTTTTCTTGACAGATATCCATAGCTTGATCGCAGCGCGGATTAAAAGCACATCCGGACGGCATATAAATTGGATTGGGAACGTTGCCACGAATAACTTTCAAGCGACTCTTCCCTTCATCCGCGTAAGGGATAGATTCCTGTAATCCCCTGGTATAAGGATGGGCTGGATTTTCAAAGGCCGTATAGACATCGGTATGTTCTACAACCCGGCCCGCATACATAACTACCACTTGATCTGCCATTTCTGCTATTACACCAAGGTCATGGGTGATAAGAATGATTCCTGTATCAAATTCTTTCTTCAAGTCGTTCATAAGCTCTAATATCTGGGCTTGAATGGTAACATCCAAGGCAGTTGTCGGTTCATCCGCAATTAAAAGTTTGGGATTACACGCTAACGCCATAGCAATCATGGCTCGCTGGCGCATGCCGCCGCTTAATTGATGGGGATATTCTTCCACAACCTTTTGGGGCCTTGGTATACCCACAATATCCAACATCTCTGCCGCTCTTTCCCGAGCTCCTTTTTGCTTGTAGTTTTGGTGAAGTATTAAAACCTCCATAATCTGATCTCCTATAGGATAAACTGGGTTCAAAGAGGTCATCGGTTCCTGAAAAATCATGGAAATATCGTTGCCCCTAATATGGCGCATTTTTCTTTCCGATAGATTTAGTAAATTTTGCCCGTTAAACCATATTTCACCATCTTCAATTTTGCCTGGTGGAGAGGGGATTAATCGCATGATTGACATAGAGGTAATGCTTTTGCCGCAGCCAGACTCTCCCACAATCCCCACCGTTTGTTTTTTATCAACGGTAAAATCCACACCATTTAAAGCTTTGACCACGCCATCTTCTGTATAGAAAAATGTTTTTAGGTTTTCTACTTGCAGTAAATTCGACAATCTTGCCGCACCTCCTACTCTTTCAACCTAGGATCTAGCGCGTCCCTGAGTCCATCCCCAATGAGGTTCAAGCTCATAACCGCTAAGAAAATGCAAGCACCCGGTGGAATCCACAGCCACCACCTGTTTTGGACCACGTACATATCCTGAGCCGCATTCAACATGTTACCCCAGGTAGGCGTGGGCAGTTCAACTCCCATCCCTAGAAAACTTAATGCCGCTTCCAAGATAATAGCCTGGGCTATCCCCAGGGTACCTGCCACGATCACAGGGGCTAAGGCATTTGGAAATAAATGCCTAAATATTTGATTTTTATCACTAATCCCAAGTGCTCTAGCAGCTTCCATAAATTCTTGCTCTTTTAACGATAAAATCTCCGCTCGGACTATCCTGGCCACACCAGGCCATCCGATGATGGCGATGACCAGCATAATATTGTAGATGCTTGGCCCTAAAATAGCAACCATGGTAATGGCTAAAGGTAAAAAAGGAAATGACATAAATACATCGGCAATACGCATAACTACGGTATCCACTTTCCCACCATAAAAGCCACCAATTCCTCCCATAATTAAACCAATTAAAATCCTTAATCCGGTGGCTACAATCCCTACGGTCAAAGAGACTCTACCAGCGTAAAGCAAGCGTGTAAATACATCTCTTCCCACATCATCAGTGCCCAGAAGATGTTCGCCACTGGGGGCTTCATTCCGAATAATGGGATCCGTATCATCCCATTCGTAAGGCGTAAGAAGAGGGGCAAATACAGCACCTATGGCTAGCAAAGCCAAAATAATCAAGCCTATAATAGCCAACTTGTTCTTTTTTAATCGACGCCAGGCTATTTTGCCCGGTGTTAATATTTCCTGGGACTTGGATTGATCATTAGCGTAAGTTTGGGCATCTACATTTGTTCCTGCCACGTTATCCCCCCTCAAACAGGTGACCAATTTTATCTTGTTAAGCTATATGCAGAGCAAAATCATTTAATGTGTCTTAAATATAGATCGAACTTTTTTTAAAGTCCCCACTTTTAATCGTATCGTATCCGGGGATCTACGTAAGCATAGGCCACATCCGCTAAAAAGTTCCCCAAAATGACCAGCAATGCTAAAAACATGTTGATCCCCATTAGAACTGGATAATCTCGACCATAAACCGCGCTGAGCTGTAGTGTGCCCATTCCAGGCCAGCTAAACACAGCTTCTGTGATCACAGCTCCTGAAAAAAGGACCGGCAGTTGAAATCCCATTAGGGTGATGATGGGTATCATGGCATTTCTTAGCGCATGTTTATAAATGACCACGCGCTCTCGCAGCCCTTTAGCCCGGGCTGTCCTGATATAATCTTGTCGAATGACTTCCAGCATACTTGACCTGGTATAGCGCATAAAAGTAGCTGTAGAGCTTAACCCCAGCACAATTACAGGCAAAGTCAAATGTCTTAATATATCAATTATATTCCATGGAAATACATAATCCACGCCAGCAGTAGACATACCAGCAACGGGCAACCAACCAAGTTCCACAGCTACAATCCACATGAGCAGCAACCCAAAAAAGAAGTTAGGAATGGAGATACCGATTAATGAAAATACAGTCAAAATGTAATCCAATCTAGAATATTGCCTTGTCGCAGAAATAACCCCCGTAGGAATTGCTATAACTAAACTTAAAATTAGGGCAGAAAAAGCCAGTAAAAAAGTAGGAAACAATCGAATCCCTATAGCATCCGCAACTGGTTCCCTTCGCTCAAAAGAAACACCCAAGTCTCCCTGTAAAAGGCTGATAAGCCAATCAAAATATTGTTCAATAGGATTCCTGTCCAACCCATGTTGTTCAGTCATTCGCTCAATCTGTTCTACAGTCATTCCTGGCTGCGCGTAAAATTGAGCCATGGGGTCCCCAGGTGCTATCTGAAAAATGGCAAACAGCAAAATACTAACACCGATTAGCAGTATAGGTACTTGAAATAAGAGGCGTCTCAGGATAAATTTTCCCAATTTTGGTCACCCCATCCGCTTTAATGTTATGTTATTTTAGTCCAAGCAGTTCTTCAAAGTATTTTTCTGGTTATGATTTTTTAGTGCTACCTATATTAAAAATTCAAATTATCAAGTTAATATGTCATGTAGAATACCCGGGTGGATTCACTTGAAATCCACCCGGGCAAATAAATTCTTTGTTTAAATGCTAAAGATGATTTGTGTAAGCATAAGTTAATAATCTACCGAGACTTCATGGATATTCCAAGTCCAATACTGAAACTCAGTTGGCTGAAAGTTTTCTACCCGGTTATTAATGCCAAAACTTTCATCCCTAAAATAAACAAAAAGATAGGGAAGATCTTTGTTAAATAATGTAAACAGCTCTTCATAAATTTCTTTTCTTTCTTCCTGGTCAAACGTACGACGTCCTTCTTCCATCAATTCTTCCGCTCGTTCGTTATGATATTGCCCTGAGTTCCTTTCACCCGGATTAGAATTGTCTATGCTAAAAGTCTGGTATGGATCGGGATCAGCAGTTAAACTCCAAGCCATATTGTACATATCAAAATCTTGTTCTGCCATAATTCTCTCCTGTACTGTAACAAATTCACTCATTTCAATATCTAGTTTTATACCCAGATCAGCCCAATCATCCTGCGCTATTTCTGGGATTTGTACAGACCAATCCGCTTCCGAGTAAGTCAAATACTCAATTTCAATGGGTTCGCCATCTTCATCTAATCTCCACTCACCGTCCTCATCCCATTCATCATATCCTGCTTCGTCTAAAAGTTCATTGGCTTTATCTAGGTCATATTCATAATCCTCAAAAGCCTCATCGCCAGGATATGCCCAAGAAGCTGGTGATAACGGAGTATTGGCTGGCTGCCCCAGATCACCAAAGAACGATTCGATCCAGGCATTTCTATTAAATCCATACATGAGTGCCTGGCGAACCTTTTGTTCTCCTAAGATCGGATGGTCATGATGAATGCCGATATAAGAATATCCATTATTTAAATGACCATAGTGTTCTGCGTGCTCAATATCCTGGACCATTTCGTAGGTATCCAGGTCAGTTTGATAGTTAGTCACATCGATAGCTCCGGTTTCAAGAGCTGGAATCAAAGCATCCAGAGAATCATACTCATCATAAATAAAAGTATCCAACTCGGGCGTTCCTAAGAAATAATCTTCATTGGCTTCTAATTCCACGCGCTGCTCAGGTAAGTATTCATCAAACTCAAATGGTCCTGTGCCTATTGGTTCTTGATTCAAAGCTTGAAAATGATCTTGATAGTCTTCTGGGTTATCGTAATCCCATTTATAATAGTGCTTGGGCATAACATGGACATTCATATCGTGTTTCTGCGTAGCCAGCGGTTCTATTGTTTCTACTTCTACTGTATAGTCATCAATCACATTTATACCTGCTACTTCATCGGCTTCGCCCTCTCTAAACTCAGCTACCCCCTCTATATTGTTCACAATAAAGGCGTTGGGCCCGTCATAATGGGGATGTGCATGAACCTCCCATGTAAAAGCAACGTCTTCTGCTGTCAATTCTTCGCCGTCATGAAATTTGACACCTTCTTCTAAATAATAAGTAAAAGTTGTCCCTTCTTCATCTACTTCCACCTCTGTTGCCAGGGAACGGTCATCGGTAATTAGTTCTCCTTCTTCATCCACTGCCAATAGTTGATCAAAAACTAAATCCACAATATACATATCATAGACTGTCGCATACAATGCCGGGTTGAATACTCCTGAGGTTAATCCATCTCCATAAATCAATGTATTATCCCTTTGATCCTTCGCTGGATTTGGCGCTTCTGGCTCTTCAACTTCTTCGATTTCTTCTTCATCTGGCGCTTCTTCTTTCGCTTCTTCTGGTGGCTCACAACCGGCAATAGTCATGGTCCCTCCTATTAGAAGAAAAGTCAGCAAAAAAATGAGCCCTTTCTTCCACATAAAAAAACCCCCTTTATAATAAATTTTTATCATACAAATTATATAAAAATTACCGCCTAATCACAAGGATCAATGAGAGTTAAAAAAAAGCCCGGTTTAGCAAATATAACACCGAGCTTTTTCTATTTAAATATATTGCATTGATTTGAGCATAGATGTTAATTTAGTAACTGCCTTTTATCTTTTTCATTCTATATCTTAATGTCTTTCTAACCGGCCATATTTTTATCCGATAATCAAGTGCCGTTTTTGTTTTCTCGTTTTGTTTTCTCGTTTTAAAGATAATTCTTTTCCTTTAATATTTCTTCTGCCTTCTCTTTATCTTCAGGCGCCACCATCACCACTGGACCAGCACATCCCATTCCGGTTTCTGCATAAATATCTTCTTTCCAAAGGTCCCTGGCGGCATCTTCTAAGATCATGATATCCATGCCTGATATCTCTTCTGAAACCGGTTTTTTGGGGGGCGGCGCAATGTCTTCGCTTTCCTCTTTCGCTCCACTTTCTTTTGTGGAGGCCAGCACATTTTCTAAACCGGCTTTTTCCGCAAGTTGAAACTCTTTCTTGGCTAAGGCAGCTATTCCGCCCTGGCTCACTTCAGCCGCAAATTTTATCGCACCTGCAATCACAGGCGCACCAGACGCCCTGGATAAAATATTTATGACTCTACTTTGATCTTTACCTACACCGGGGCCGTAGCCATAACCCAGGGATTCATAATTTCCACCAGTGGTATAAGAGGAAAACACTTTCATCATGATATTACCCGTCAGCGTATCAGTCACCATCACATCGGCAACACCTGCAAGCAGGTCATTTCCTCTCATCACAAATCCTCCATCTGCCCTGCTGGATTCGGCAAATTCTATGGGGTACCCCTGTTCTTTTAAAGTCATTAAATGTCTTTCTACCTGTTTAGCGCCATCCACATTTAAAATACCTACTTTTGGAGAAGAGATGCCCAAAGCTTTCGCAGTTATAATGCCGTAAATTGCGTTCTTAACCATGGCTTCTACCCGATTCATACCAGCAGTACCAGTGGTCGTGGCTAGCAACATTTCATTGCCTTTACCCGGAGTAATAACCCGGCCCACGGTAGCCACACCCACAGGAAAGTTGTAGTGCATAGTCACTGCCGCATCGGCTTCTTCTTGATCAAGCATCTGCTCCATTTTACGGTGCACCTCATCTTCATCATCGGATTCTAAAGTATATACCAGCTCAGTTTTTACTTTTGGACCAACCAATTTTACATCTATGTTTGGGTTTGCCGAAACCGCCAGTTCAGCACCCTTGACCACTTCCTCTGGGCCATGTTCACTCCCCAAACTGGTTAAACATACTGTGGTTTTTTGCCCATATTGCCCAGTTTCTAAAGCATCAGCAAGTTCATAGAACACACTGGCAACTTGTTGATGTATTCTATTATTCGCCATCACTTTCACCCCCTTTACGTTTCGCCGCGTTTTTCTAGCGTCCGAGCCAAATCCCTCAAAGAATCCGCCACTATTTCTTTGATCTCTTCCTTGGAAACCGATTCTTGGGGTTCGTCTTCCTGGTTGGGTTCTATTACAAAAGAAATCCCATCAAAAAGATTGGTCATCCTTCCTAAGAATAAACTTCCTTTTCCAATGATCATCGCCCTCTTGATGCTGCCATTCATAAGCATTTTGCGAGCGTGGCCAATAAACGGCACTCCGGAGGGAATATGTCCTTGGGTAGGCGCAAAGCCAGGCATCCCATAGGTTCCAGCAAATGTGCCTACCTGAGATTTCTCCATTTGGCCTTGCTTAACGCCAAGGGCTGCGATCATTTTGTAGTTCGAAGCCGGGACATCGCCAGCCCCAGCAGGCTGGGTAATCTCAGGGTTTTGCATTTCCACTGAAAACTTGTCAATATCCGTTATAGCTAATCCCATTTGATCTAGAGGGTTGGTGGTTAAAGAAGAGATCACGGCTTGAGGGGCTGATCCTGTGCCAACGTTGTGCTTGCCTATGGCATCTGTTCTTATAATTGGATTTTCACCATCATTTGCTTGAATCAAAAATGCCATGCCCCCAAGGCAGTCTTCAATTACTGGCATATCTTTTTTCACATGGTCTTTACCATTCATCCCCAGTTTAGCCACCGCCCCCCCGGCGGTAACTACCACTTTCTCATAAACACCGGATTTCACCAGGGCTGCTGCATTAATAATCCCATGAGCTGGCGCTGAACAGAAAGTTCTAACATCAGATCCCGTAGCATTTTTGCAGCCTGCGATCTCCGCGATCGCTTTGGCAAAGTTCCCACCGCCTCTTTGGTTTATGTCTCCACAGGCCTCTTCACTGACTTCAAGTACATAATCAATTTCAGACAAATCAACGCCTTCTTGTTTACCCAAATGATACATAGCCAGTACACCAGAAGCTTTGGCCATAAGATTTTCCAACATAACATGGGCATGCAGGTTCGGATCGGTTTCATGCGCAGCTTTGACACATCCAACCAGTTCTTCACCCAAAAATAAGGGTTCAGCATTTCCTTTTTGGACTGCTTTATCAATATCATCTTGTTGGCTGCCAACTAATGCCTCAGCTAATCGTTCCGGTAATACAGGGTTTTGAACTAATTTTGGTTTTGTTGCGTTGACAAAATCTTCTGAAAGAAGCACTAAATCGAAAGCATCGCAAGCCTGGATTAAACCATAAAATTCATCTTCCGGCATGATCTCGCCCCATTGACTATGTCTCTGGCCATTATCAAGCCTATTATGATACCATGGTTTTTCAATATCGCTCAATTCATCCGGAGACAAGTTGCCGATATAGGTTTGGTTTGGCGGATATTGGACCGCTTCTTGAAAAGATTGTAAATGCGTATCCAGATTTTTTAAGTATTCGCTTTCTGGATTTTTATTTCTTTCACTCATTTGGGTAGACCCATGAAATTTTAAAGTATTCGGCGCATGGACCATGATATAGCTGTTACCACCAATAACCGGTGTGGTCATGTTTGTTCACCTCCAAAATTGATCATGTTTGCTCATTACATGAACTAAAACGGTTTCTTCTTTCTAAAGCCTTCTAAAATTGATGAAAATTCCAATGATTTTCCCCTTTAGCGAAAGAACGGGGACAAGCCACGTAAACTTATCCCCGATAACTCCAAATTTACAACTGACGCTCGTTAGGTCTTTTCCTTCCTGCTCTCAATAGTTCCTAATATCAGAAGTTTTGAACTTAGCCTCCAATTATAAAATTTATGATATTTAATTTTCTAGCCACATAACCTGCCTGTTCCCCGTTTATTTCCTCCTGTTTATTTGTCCTTTTACAAATATTTGCTGTACTTTTCCCTGTAATACTTGACCTCCTCAACAATCTCATCCACTTCTAAAACCATTTCCATCATGGAAATTTGTTCATCATACACCGATTCATCCACTGCTTTTTTGACCTCTGGTTCAACAATGTGATAACACGGGAGTCCCAACTGGACCCCTGCCAATGGACCTGCGTAAGTCGGGTCGCCGTTAGCCACTGTTTCTGCTGCTAGCCCAGATCCTTCTGCATCTTGTCCACCTATAACAACGATAATGTTCTCTGGCCCGTGTTTTTCTGTTAGTTCGTTGACCCTTTTCTGGTTTTCCAGGTCCATGGCGCCTGCTGAAGTTCAGACAAAACATTCTGTGGTGCTAAATACAATTTCATCGGCATTAGTAGTTTTGATACACTCTTCAATAGCAGGGCCTGGGATGCCATCTCGGTCACCTAAAATAATGACCTTTTTCCCTTCAAACATCATCTCACCTCCATAACTTTGATGTTTCCTTACAGATATTTTATCATTCTCCAGGCCAAAATTTCACCTGGACCTGATCCCAAATGTTTTCATTTCCTTTATTTTCATATAAGCTCAGTTTAAGTTGAGTGTTGATAGCAATAAAACTTCTATTGAACGTA
>CAZARY010000068.1:0-10044 GCA_964487675.1 uncultured Clostridia bacterium
AGATCATTTCACCCGATGCGGTAATTGATATTAAAGATATCCCCCTATGTCAAGAACATGGTGAGAAGGACGGCGAGCTTGTGTTTGGCGCTGCCCTCAATTTAAGTGAAATTGCCGAAAAAAACCATTACCCCCTATTAGCGCAAACCGTAAGTAAAATTGCTGACCGCACAGTCAGGAATCAGCTGACCCTGGGGGGCAATATTTGCGGGCGTTTGCCTTACAGAGAAGGCCTCTTGCCGTTTTTGGTAGCGGATACGCGGGTGGTTACCATGTCTGTCGAAACAAAAGAACTACAAGAAAAGCCCATCACGGAAGTTTTTGAGCGACGCATGAAACTATCAAAGGGCGAATTTATCGTTCAGTTTAAAACCAATTCAGAAGCTGCTCTCAAAAGATTTGCCACCATTAGAAAGGTCAAACAAGGAGAAGTGGCTTATCCCATGCTGCTTGTTGTGGCTTTGGAATCGTTAATAGAAGATGAAGCAGATAAAATGCACTGGGCTTTCAGCAATGTTTGTCCATTCCCTTTTAGTTCAGCAGAAGTCGATGAATTTATCCACCAGCTTGTCGGGGATAAATCGTCTGTAGGCATTGAGGATTTGGACACTTTGAAAGAGTATTTGCCTACCAAACTTGCTAATGACTTACAGGCCGGGCCTGATTACAGGGAATTTAATCTCAAGGTTGCGGTGAGAGATGCCTTGGAAGTAATTAAGGGGGGAGCTTCATGATTGAATATCGAGAATACGCCAAGATAAATTTAAAGGTAAACGGCAGGATAAGAGAAACAGTGGTGCGACCTGCTGATACCCTGCTTTTAGTACTGCGAGATAAACTGGGTCTGTCTGGAACGAAAATTGGGTGTGAGAATGGAGACTGTGGAGCTTGTACTGTTCTTTTGGATGGCCAGCCAGTCAAATCGTGTATGATCCTGGCTTGTGAAGTAGGTGAAAAAGAAATTACAACTGTGGAAGGGCTACCAGAAACCAAATTACAGGAAGCTTTTATTGAGGAAGGTGGCTTTCAGTGCGGATTTTGCACACCCGGTTTTTTGGTCAACGCCCATGCTTTATTGAAGCAGCATCCAAATGCTGATGGGCCAGTGGTGAAAGAGTGGCTTGAGAGTAATATATGCCGTTGTACAGGGTATCAGGCAATTGAAAAAGCAGTGCAAAAAGCCCAAAACGACGGAGCGTGATTGTGCGATTAATGAATTCAGGCAGTGAAGGGTGAACAACGTGTCAAAAGTTTTATTGCGTAAAAAAAAAGCTACCCAGGGAGTTATATTGATTGACGGGTACGTGGATGAACCCTCATGTTTGGGGGTTCCTCCTTATATTTCCCCTTATGCCAGGTATACCTATGGCGCTTTATTAGACCTTGGCTTTCAACCGGAACAAATTTGGTATGTTACCATAGATGTCCTGCGGCAAAGCAATTTTCAGGCGGAGAAAAATGCGAAGCAGCTATTTTCAGGCTATGACCTTGCTCTACTTATTGCTGGAACCACAGTACCCGGTCACTACCTGGGAGGGAAGCCGATCTCTTTAAAGGAAATTAAAACTATTGGTGACAGTTTTTCAGGTCCTCTGATTTTAGGTGGCCCCATTACGTTATGTTATAAAGAGTTTAAAGGCGTGGATATAATACTGGATGAAACCTGTGCCCTGGGCTTGTATAGGTATTTCTCTGGAAATAGGGGAAAAGGCAGCGCTTGTTCCCTAGATTTAATTGAAAATTTTGCTGTAAAAGGAGCTAGGGTTATCCGGGCACACCCTAATTTCCCCAATCTGGTCAATGAACTTGAGACTTACCGCGGTTGTCTGCGGCGCCAACATTGCAAATTTTGCAGTGAAGCGCTTAAACAGGAACATTATGCCAGAAAACCGGAAAATGTGGCGGCTGAAGTGAAAGCACTTTATCTTCAGGGCGGTCAATACTTTCGGTTGGGGGCCCAAACGGACTTGTTCCTTTATGGTGCGCATTACTCTCGTAAAATGGGCACTTTCATACCCAATCCTGATTATATACACCGCTTATATTCTGGGATAAAAAAGGCCGCACCGGGATTAAGGGTTCTCCACATGGACAATGTCAATCCTTCGACCATTGCAACCTACCCCCGCAAAAGTGAAGAAATTATTTCTACTATAGTCTCTTATAATACGCCGGGTGATACGTCGGCTTTTGGCCTGGAATCCAGTGACCCTTTGGTGATTGAAAAGAATAATATTGGAACAACCCCTGAGGACACTTTTTTGGCGGTTGCAATAATGAACCGAGTGGGAGGCGTTAGAGAAGATGGGATCTACAAACTGCTTCCGGGTGTCAACTTTTTGTACGGCCTCCAGGGAGAAAGGCCAAAAACTTATGAAGAGAATTACAGATTTTTAAAAAATATATTGGATGAGGGCTTACTCCTCCGCAGAATAAATTTGCGCCAGGTCAGGGAAATGGCCGGTTATAGAGGAGAAAAATTAGATGTACAAAAATTTAGAGCACATAAAGAGCGGGTGAATCAAGAGATAAATTTACCCATGCTGAAACGGGTGTTTCCCACTGGTGTTGTCCTTCGCAATGTGCTGGCTGAAAAGAGAGAAGGGCATACAACTTTTGGACGTCAGCTGGGGACCTATCCTATCTTGGTGGGAATTCCAGGCGAGCATCCCTTGGGAGCATTTATGGACGTTAAAGTAATCGACCACGGGTATCGCTCCATTACGGCACTTCCCTATCCGTTTAATATAAATAGGGCAAGCTTGGCTGAACTACAGGCTCTTCCCGGGATAGGGAAAAAAAGAGCTTCGTGGCTAAAATCGAACCAACCCTTTAAAAGCCCAGAAGCATTGATTCAAGTTTTGGATGCGTCTGTTGATATAGAGTTACTCAATGATTTAATTGATGATTACAGCTGAGTTTTCTAGCAGGAGGCATTCCATGGACCAAGATATAAACACAGATGAGAATTTATATTTTGCCCTTGCAGGTGAAGTAAACGAAGCTTTAGAGATTGAACAGGTAAATAACAAGCATTCTGGGGACCGTTTAAAATTGATAAAACGCGGCAATCACTACGAAATTACAGTGAACGGTGTATTTTTAATGGGCACCCATGGGGGCTATAGTGAGAAAAAAGTGATTGAAGAATCCCTTTTTTATATTGACTTGCATAAAATGAATGCCCGTCACAGTGGTTATCGTTTTTTAATAGCGGGGTTAGGTGTGGGGTACTCCTTACTTTCTGCTGTGGGGGATAGTCGAGTGAAACGGGTAGATGTGGTGGAGCTTTATCAAGAAATCATTGATTGGAATTACAAATATTTTTCCCCCTATAATCATCGCGTCATAAAAGATTCTAAAGTGCATCTTATCCATGAGGACATATATGCCTATTTGCAGTGTTTAGCCGCAGGTGAGAGGAGAAGTAATTTTGACTTTACTTCTATCCAATACGATTTAATAGTCATGGATGTGGACAATGGTCCCGATTGGCTTGTGACTCAGGGAAATGAAAAGATTTACCATGAAAAGGGGCTGCGTATGGCTAAAAATTGCCTCACCCACGGAGGGGCACTGGTAATTTGGTCAATTACGGAAAATCAAAAACTAATTGACGCCTTGATGGCAGTATTTGATTGGGTATTTATAAAAACGTATTGTCAGAAAGATGAAAAAGGAAGAACATATAAAGATAGAGCTTTTTTTAGTATAAATGTTTAACATGTTGTTTCCCTTTAAATCAAAAAGGAGGTCTAGTTAGTGATGCGGTGCTTTACAGCGGTGTTTTTTTCTGAAGAAATCACCCGAGTTTTTCATAGAAACCAGGAAAAGTGTCGAGAGTTGGGAATAAAAGGGCGGACCGTAGACCCTACTAATATTCACCTGACGGTGAAATTTATGGGGGAATTGGATGAAGCTCAAAGGGAAAAATTGCTGCTTCTCCCTGATCATATTTCCGCCTACCCTATCATGGAGTTGAAATTATCTCGATTAGGCGTTTTTCCGCCCAAGGGAAAGCCTAAAGTTCTCTGGCAAGGATTAGAAGGAACAGACTGCAGTAAACTCGTGGCACTGCACAAAGAGGTGGATGCTTTTGCCGCAGAGCATCTAGCTGTGAAACGTGAAAAGAGAAAATTTTTTCCACACGTAACATTAATGAGAAAACCTGATTTTCCCAAAGGTTTTCATAAATCGGATCTGGCCAGCATTGAAGTAGAGAAACCCCGGACAACAGTGGATGCTCTATGTATCATGCGAAGTGAACTCACCCCTTCAGGGCCTATCTATAAAACCTTGCAAAAAATTCCTTTTTACGAAAAACTGTAGCGAAGCGCCCCCTGTTTTAGCTGTAGGGGTGTGTCAAGAAAAGATGTAATTTGTATCAGTGAAAACGGTTTTCATGTGATTGCTGCTTGATTATAAGAGTAGGGAGTGGTGCCGGTGTTTGAACTGCTTGAAGATCTGGATGGAAAATTTAAAAACCATTTTAAAAAACACGTGCAAATGACTGAAATTACAAGATATGCCCTTCAGTTAAATAATACCACCTGGCTGGTGGTCACCAATCAAAAATTGTATTTACTTCAAAAAAAACTATTATTTATCACCACCTGGATAGAAAAGCTTCAAAAAGTTAAACGGGTAACAAGTGATGGTCAGGTGTTTTATATCCATACGGAGAAAGAAAGTAAGCAGGTTAACGTAGAGCCAGCAAAAAAAAGTCAAGCGGTCAAGCTGGCGGAAGAAATTAAAAAAATTATTTAAAAACGCACCCTAGGGTGAAATCATACAAATTATGCCATATGCATATCATAACAACATTTATATTTAATGAAGACCCTGTCATAAAACCATGCTGTCACGATTAGAATAACCGTTCTTGACAGTCTTACAGCGGCAAGTTAAACTGGTTTTAATACAAATCCGCTTACCAGTGATTTTGACTTTGCCAGGAGGCCGAATAATGAACACAGGCGATCAAGATTTTGTTCGGGAAATAGAGCTGCTGCTGAGAAACACTAATGATGTGATTAAACGTCGGGGACGAGAGATTTTGGATGATTTTAATATCTCCCCGCCCCAGTTCATCGCGTTACAGGTGCTCACCCAAAAAGGAGAAATGACGATTGGGGAGCTCAGCGCTGAACTTTACCTGGCATGCAGCACAGTCACGGACTTGATTGACCGCATGGAAAAAAATGTATTGGTGGAGCGGTACCGGGATAAAAATGACCGGCGAATTGTTAGAATTAAAGTATTGGAGAAAGGACACCGACTGATTAATGAAGTGATAGCGGCAAGGCAGGTATACCTGGCCCAAGTATTGGAAGACCTGGATTCTGAGGACCAAAAAAGATTGATCGATGCTCTAAACCAGCTTAATAAGCGTATGAACGCTTGAGTTTTTCCCATGAATGAACGCATGGGATTATTTTATTTTCATTTTTGTTATGGGAGGCAAAGCAACTCTTATGGAACGTTTTAGCAAAGAAAGAGAAAATTATCTAAAGGAAAAAGGTTTGGATGAAAACCTATTACAAAAAGGTAAAGAGGCCTATAAAAAGCAAGGGAATAGGCAGCGATCGCCTTTCTTACTCTCCCAAAAACAGCCAGGAGCGCTGCCCATCATACAAGGGGATTGCAGGTTTAATGATCTATCTCAACACGTAAATTTTTTTGCACGTTTAGAAAGCGAAATACACAGCGATATTATGGGGAGCATGAAGATGACCGCTCCTGGTGAGAAAGAACACGCCATGACTCAAGAAGGAAAGGAACATATTAGCAACCTGATAGCCCGGACCTCATTTCCTGTTCAACTAAGAGCGCACAAAAATGACCAAAGGGTTTTGGCTGAACTGGGTTTTGCTTCAGGCATCAGCGATATCATGGGAGGTCCAATCACTCAGTCCGCTTACAGCTTTGAAAAAATTTCTTTGGAAGAAAGTTTTCATTATTGGGATCACATTGATAAATTAATAAATTTATATAAGAGGCATGAGATCATGATTAATAAAGAGATTTCTTTATCTTTGACGGGAAACCTACTCCCCCCTTCCCTTCAAATAGCTTTGGTCAATTTAGATGCTCTGCTGGGAGTACAAAACGGGGCTTCTCATTTCACACTTACTTATAATCAAGGGGGAAACCTGATTCAGGATCTTGCTGCTGTCAAGGCGATAAAAGAGCTATTTCATACTGATTGCGAAAGATTGCTCACAACTAATAGCAGCGAGAATGTGAAGACAGTGACCACTTGTTTTGCAGGTTGGTCGGGCGGATTTCCTAAAGACCCGTCAAAATCTTTTAGCATTATCGCTTACGGTGGACTTGTAGGAGCCCTGTCAGGCGCTGATAAAATAATTACATTTAATCCTGGCAAAGAAGGATTTCATGATGGGATTGAGGCATGCATATCGGCAAAGAAGTGCTGTATTCATTCTGCTGCCATTGCGCATCGGCAACCCTTACAGAACGAGGCTTTAAAAGTAGAGTATTTCAGGATTTTTGAAAGTGCTGCCTGTATTTTAGAGGGCGTGTTTGAACTCTACGAACAAAACAAAGAAGCAGGATTTTCAGCGGCCATATCAGAAAGCTTTCAAAAGGGTATCATCGATTTGCCTTTTTCTTCTATGCAAGAAGCCAAGGGGCGTGTGCTTCCCGCTCGGGCTGTAGACGGCAGTATCAGGTTTTTTGATACGGGAGGACTGCCCTTATCAAAAGAATCTGTTGACTTTCACAAAGAATGTTTACAAGAAAGAGCGGAGGAAGAAAAAAGGGACCCTACTTTTCAAATGGTGATTGATGACATATACGCTGCCGGAAAAGGCGAAATTAGCTGGCAAAATATAATTAATGATTGATGGTTATTCCTCACGTCTCATTTTTTTTTTGGTCTTTGGCCTGATTATTGTACATTTTAAACAAGAATTATATTAGAGATGATAAGTTAAATGATACTCATGGAAGCTTTCAAAGATAGAACTTCTAAATTAAATCGGCCTTGTTGGCCCAGAAGAGGTGAAAGAATAATGGCACATCTCAGGCAAGCCATCTATTTTGCTCCCCGGGGGAAATCTCGGCTGATGGACTTAGGTAGACATATTTTAACACATTATTTTAATATGGATGATCGTTTGATAGGATTTGTAGGAGGACCGGGGGCCGGGAAGTCTTTGTTAGTAGAAGGTATGTTAAAAGATTTTGTACTCACGAATGATGACAAAGGGGTGAATATTCGTCCACTCCCTCTTATAGAAGCATATTACAACGGTTATTTTAAGCATAATGTTTATCATTTGGACGCCCAGTTTGAAATGGCGTTTTATTCGGCTGATGAGTTGGTGAAAGCTGTTAATAAGGCCATTGCGCATGAGCGAAGGGTTTTTATTGAACACTTTGAAAGACTTTACCCCATGTTGGGATTAAATGCTCAAGTACTAATCGGTATTGGAGAAGAAGTCATCGTAACCCGACCGGGCCTTTTTGGGCCAGATCCGGCAGCGATGTTTGAGTATGTGAGAGAGTCATTGATTTACAGAAAAATGGCTCATACTGCCGAAGAACTGGTAAGTTTGGCATTGCAAGATCAAGAAATAGCCTTACCAGAACATTATAGTGAAGTCCAACATGGATTTATTATGGAATTTAGAACGTATCCGTCTATAGATCTGCAAAAATTAGAGCAACGTGTTAATGAAATGATTGCACAAGATTTGCCTATAAAGTCTTTGGATCCGGAAAAAAATGAGATTTGGATAGGTGATCAAAGTATTTATTGTACTGGTCCCCGGGTCCATGTTAACAGCACCGGGAAGATAAATGATTTTCGGTTATCCCGTGAAATCAAGAGAGACCCCATTTCCCAACGGTATCTATTAATTGGAAGAGTTGGCACGCCAGAGGGCAGCTTGATTGAACAGAGGAGGGAGATGTTTTGAGACGAAAACGAAAGGCTGAAGAGATACGTCCCTTAAAAATTGAATCGGGTTATGTCAAACACCCTGAAGGATCCACATTAATAACATTGGGCGACACACGGGTGATATGCAGCGCTTCGATAGAAGAGGAGGTTCCAAATTTTTTACAAGGGGAAGGTAGAGGTTGGATTACGGCTGAATATGCCATGCTGCCGAGAGCAACGGAATCTAGAAATATACGAGAAGCTTCTAAAGGTAGACAGGGTGGAAGAACGAAAGAAATTCAAAGATTAATAGGGCGCTCTCTTCGCTCAATGGTAGATCTGAACAAAATAGGGGATAAGACCATATGGATAGATTGCGATGTCATTCAAGCAGACGGGGGGACAAGGACCGCTTCTATCACGGGAGCTTTTGTTGCCTTGATTATTGCCTTTAATGAGTTAGTCAAACAACAAGCACTGTCTTATATCCCAGTAAAAGATTTTTTAGCGGCGGTGAGTGTAGGAAAAGTAGGAGAAGAAATTCTTTTGGATCTAGATGGACACGAAGATTTTCAAGCAAGCATTGATATGAATATAGCCGGGACAGGCAGGGGAAAATTTGTAGAAATACAAGGAACCGGCGAAAGCCATCCTTTTACACGGCAAGAGATGGAATACATGTTGTCTATTGCTGAAACAGGCATCAGGGATATGATAAAAATACAAAGGCAGGTCTTAGAAGAAGCTGGCATTGACTTTTCCAAGTTGGATGAGCCCCATGTTTGAATTGGTGCTTGCTACCAACAATTCTGGTAAAATCAAAGAAATAAGAGATCTGCTTTTAGATTATCCTTTGAAGATACTTTCTCTGGATAGTTTTTCAGAAATTGGCAAAGCGGAAGAAACGGGGGAAACTTTTGAAGAAAATGCATTGATCAAAGCCAGATATATTGGGAACAAAACGGGCAAATTAGCTTTAGCGGATGATTCAGGTTTGGAAGTGGATGCTTTAAATGGTGCACCGGGCGTTTATTCAGCCAGGTTTGCGGGAAGCGGAGCAACTGATTGGCAAAATAATCAAAAACTCTTAGCACAGTTAAGCGGCATGCCCTACAGTAAAAGAACAGCCAGGTTCAAATGCGTTATAGCGCTATATCACTTCGAGAGGGGACTCTGGCTTTTTAAAGGCGTTTGTGAGGGGATGATTTTGGATGAACCAAGAGGGAAAGAAGGTTTTGGATATGACCCTTTGTTTTATTATCCTCCATTTAAAACAACTTTTGCTGAATTAAATCGAGCGCAGAAAAATGCGGTTAGCCACCGAGGGCAGGCATTATTCAAACTACAGCAGAACTTTGATAAGATTTTGAGGCAATTGGAGGGACAAAATGGGAATGGGTGAGTGTACAAGAATAGCTGTAGTCAGTGACTCACATGGGGACGTAGATACGTTAAAGCAATTTATACTTCAAAATGGGCCTTTTGATGTTGCTCTGCACGCAGGTGATGGTTTAGCCGACCTTTACGAAGCCCTAGCTAACCTGGGCAGCAGTTATTCTGCCCCTGAAATGATGCCGTACAGTTATTTAGGAGTTACTGGAAATTGTGATGCAAAGGATAATTTGCAAAAATTAATAATTGATTTAGAAAGTATTCGAATCCTCACCGTCCACGGCCATTTGGAGACTGTGAATAGTAGTCTAATTAAATTAAAATACACCGCATACGAAGAAGGAGCTGGGATTGTGGTATTCGGGCATACGCACATTCCAGTGAGTGTAGAACAGCAAGGGATATTGTTTTTTAATCCTGGAAGTATATCTCGCCCCAGGGGTGACGCTCAACCTTCAGCAGGAATTCTAGAATTGAAAGCAGGAGAAATAGTTGAATCAAAAATACTAAATATAAATGGATAAAAATTGCTTGAAAGCAGTTTAAATGGGGAATGAGACGGCGTTTGACAAAGGTTTGGTTATACGTTATACTATTTACGCAACAGCAGCGGGGCGTGGCGCAGTTTGGCAGCGCACTTGGTTTGGGACCAAGGGGACGCCGGTTCAAATCCGGCCGCCCCGACCAATATATATAATTTTTACAAATGTAAATAATTTTTCCATTGTGCGCCTGTAGCTCAGGGG
>CAZARY010000069.1:0-9993 GCA_964487675.1 uncultured Clostridia bacterium
TTTTGAGCATTTCATGGTCTTTTGCTTGAGTAAGCCGGTTTAATCCTGTCAACAGTTCTCCCATTTCCTCCGTTGTTTCATACTTGAGCTGGGCAGGTAAGTTTTCCAGATTTTTTAGTTTGTTTAGCATCTCTTCATAAAAAGCATTTAATTGATCGGAAGCCTCCCGGTGATGTTGATAAAAAATCTGCGCAAGCTCTCGGTAATACGCTATTTTGGGCTGCCTGTTCAAAGCTCTATAAGCGTGTGCGATATTGTCGTCTCGCAGGGCGATCTTATCCAGGTATTCCCCTTCCTGATATCTTTGCCAGATAAGCTCTATAAATCCAAGCTTCTCAAGTTCTGCCATTTCTGCATTGTAATCCAGGCGAAATTGACTATCGCTGACATGATAGTAATCGGGATAATTTTTTTCCGTTATGTGGAGAAAAGTCCGGCGCGGATTTTTATTTTCCCTGCCGTAGTCCTTGCGGTTTTCGTATTTATCCAGTAATTTAGATAATTCCCTTTTTTGCAGTTTGGACAGTTTAACATTTGGGTTGGCAGCTGAATTCGATTTGCTATTTGAGTTGCTGTTTGAGTTGCGCTCCATTATTCAAGCAGCTCCTTCCTGGACACCCGTTCCACAAAACTCGTGAACTTATCTTTCATCACAATCAAATTCGTATGGACGTGGGGGGCAATCAACTGAATTTTTCCCGTCGGCGCCACGATCAACGGCTGAAAACCCAGGGTATCGATAAACCGGATGGCTTCTTCCACTCGGTCTGCGTCCATCCTGTTGAAGGCCTCGTCGAAAATAACCAGTCTGAGGGTGTCAGAATTGCGGTACATGCCGTATACCTGGTAGAAGGACGCCAGTATAGCCACGTAAAATGGCACCTGCGTTTCGCCACCACTTTTATCCCGGGCCACTTTTGAAAAGTAGCTTTGATTGCCGTTTTCATCCGTGATCACGATTTCAAAATCCAGATAGGATCTGTAGTCCGTCAGTTCCTGCATCTTTTCCTGAAAAGCATCTTCTTCGGCATTGAGCTCGCGAAAGAGTTCATTGATGGTTTCACCGTGTTTTTCCTTGAAACTTTCGGTAAACAAGTTATGCCCTTCATGCAGCTGGGGATCCATAATCATATCGTAGTATTCCTTGAGTTCTTGTTTGGGGGATAATTTAAACCGGTAGGAATCGGTGCCAAATTTCATATCCTTTAGCGCGCGATTGAGCTCTTCTACTTCTTCCTTGGCGATCTCTATGTTTTCCCTTAACTTGGCCACAAAGTGTTCTCGAAAGCTCTGTTCTGCTTTTTCCCGGACTTCTTTGGCCTGGGATTGATACGCCACCAGATGGCTGTCCTTCAGGTTTTGGTAGCGCTGGTGATATTGCTCATTGGTTTTACGCAAGGGGTCTGCCGAAAAATCATACTGGTGGTTAAATTCGCTTCGCTTTTGAACAAGCGATCGCCACGCTTCATTGATCATGGTGTTTAACCTGTTTTTCTGTCGATCGTAGTTCGCCTTTAAAGTCTCGGGCGATTTTGACTGCACTTCTGTCTCCCATTTCGTCTCCAAATTATTTCTCTGGTCTTCCCCCACCTGTTCCAGGTAACTGTCCAACTCCGTTTTGGCAGCTTCCACTTGCTCTGTCAGCTCTTTGATCTGTGCGTCCAGGTAATCGATGTTAGATCGCTTCTGCCCTTCTTTGGTTTGTAGTTTCCCGAGTGCTTCATCGGCTGCCTTTAGCTGTTCATCGAGCTGTTTTTGCTTGTCTTTAAGCCGGTCGATTTCCGAGGTGTCCATGCGCATGAGCTGGTGATTTAACCGCTCCAGCTCTTGTTCTAACCGGGGGAGGTCAGAGATTCTTTCATAGTCCGATTTAAGTCCCGCAAAACGGTCCCGTTTATCATCAGGGTGGCGTTCAATTCGTTCCAACTGGGAAATAGTTTGCTCCAACTGTTTCAACTGCTCTTTTACGTCCGCCAGTGCCTGTTTTTTGGTTTCAAGCTGAATCCTGATTGCATCGCTGCCGATATAAGGTGGCTGGTATCTATTTTTGGGGATCTGCCTGGCAGTATGGTTTTGATAAAGCATGCAAGTTTTGGTAATGGCTCGCCGGTGCTGTTTCAGTTCCTGTTCGTGTTCACATTTTATGATGCGACCCATGAGGAAATCGGCATAGGCTTTAATATGGGGTTTTTCAGCGTGAATTTCCTGCGACAGGCTATGTTCCTCAACTTTTATGTTGGACGCCATGAGTTTATCCGTATTCACCAGGCCCACCCGGTCTATCCCTTCGGAAAATTTATGACGTTCATACAGCGTCAGGGCATCATCGAAGTAGCCGGGCTCTACCAGGAGATCAAATTTTTGCGTATGCAGATACCCCTCAATGGCATCTTGCCACGTTTTGTCTTTGATATCCATGGCCTCGCAAAATATCTCCACAGGCACCGGTTTCCCCTCATCATCCACCAGGTGTGATTCCAGGATGCTTTTTAGCTTCATGGTGGGTGAATCACTGCGCAGGATTTGATTTTTCTCCAGGTCGGATATTTCTTGCTCCAACTGTTTTTTATCATCCTGCAGCTGCCGTTGTTTTTCCCGGTGCGCATACAGGGTAGTGGAAAGCGTTCGATGGATTTCTTTCCAGGTATGCGCCATGTCTTCTAGGGAATGGCTGAAAGCCTGGGAAATGGTTTCAGGCTGGACATTTTCCTTGAAAGCTGCACTGAGTTCCTCCATTTCCTGAATGATTTGTTTCAATCGCTGGTAATCAGAAAATGCGCTGTCAGTTTCAACAGCTTTCAACAGTTCCTTCAAGGTTTCAAATTCTTGGGCTTCATCATAGATGCGATGACGAAGATTTTCTCGTAGATCGGATAATTCTTGTGCCTTCTCTTGTTTGTAGTGGATTTCTTGTTTCAGGTTTTCCATTTTTATGGCCACGCTGTTTTGCGCTATCTCTTCGCTAACTTGCTTTATTTGCTTATCCAGGTCTGTTTTTTCATTTTGTTTATCGTTAATAGCTTGCAACAGCTTTGATAAATTGTCTTTTTCTTTACGCCGTTCTTGCTCTTTAGCATGTAAGTGGCTCTTTCTTATTTCTAGTTCAGCCCTGTGGGTCATATACTGGGCGGTATTGAGGTTCTCTTCTTTTTGCTTGATCGCTTGATAAGCTTCATCAATTTTCTCCAGGGCAGCCATCTCTTTTTTGGTTTCTTCGATAAATTTTTCCAGTTCACGAAATTTCTCAAAATAGTCCCGCATGGTTTCTACATCCACCTGGCGCTCTTCCAGGATATAATCATACACGAAACTGCGCAGGTGCGTTATGGGGCTAAAACTGATGCCCTTTTGAATGAGGGAAAAGAAAGATGGTTTTACCCCACCGAACAACTGGCGCAGGTCATTGAGATAACCGGAAAGATCATTTTTATAATGCTTGAACTTGATGCCCTGACCTTTTAAATAACGGAAAAATTCATCCCGGTTTCTGGGGATGTTCTCATCCTTATAAATCAGCGCATCCCTGTACGCTTCATCGTCTATCCTAAAAAACACGTGTTCAAAGTCTTCCCTGTTTTGATAATAATCAAACAGAACGCCCACCAGATATGAGCTCTTGGTTTTGGAGTGAAAAATTTCCAGGATGATATAGCTGGTGAAATCATGATCGTCTCGGAGGAATACCGTCTCCCCTTCTGTCCCTGTTTTCCCTTTGAGGTAACCTTTGATATCCCGGGTTGTCTTTTCTTCAAAAGCGGAGGAATTGAACCTGACTTTTGCCAGGTTCCCCACCAGCACTACTTGGAGCGCATCAATCAGTGTTGATTTTCCGGCACCATTGTCACCGGTGATTAGCACACTGTTCTCCATCTCCATGGTTTCATCGGAAAAAAAGTGCCAGTTTACCAGTTTAACCCTGGTCAGAGATCTCATGATTTCTGCCCCCTTCCCCCGATAGGTTTTCCCTTTCCATTTTTTCTGCTTCCTGGTCTTCTTCTTCAAGCTCTTCTTGTTCAAGTTCTTCATCGGCCTCTTCTAGTTCCAGGTTAAAGTCATCCATGCCCAGCAGCTCTCCCATGGAATGTAACCTCGCATCATCCACCACCATTTTAAGGGAAGGATAGAGCACATACTTGGCTTCCGGATCTTTATAATCCCCGCTTTTCAATTCCAACAGCGAATAACCGGACAGCATCCGAAGTATTCGCCTCATCTCTTCTCTGGAAGGGAGTCTATCCTTGATTTGTAAAGCCATATACTTCTCCTGGATCTCAAAACCTGCCACCATCAAGTCTCGGGTCAATTGCAGGTCTTTTTGTTTTTCGTCGTACAGCAAGCGAAGAATCAAAAGAAAGATTGTTTCCTGCAGATTGAAGCGGTACCTATTTTTTTCTTCCCGGTTGTACAGTTGAAAAACAGAGAGTCTTTTGTGGTGAAGCAGTTCCCATTTAGCCATATTGAAATACCCTTCAAATACTTCCAGGTTTTTCTCAACAAACCGGTAGTATGGACGATCTTTATCCCTGCGGTACACCAGGAACGTTTTATTAAACAATCGGTTGGCAGTCACTTGAAATTTCTCTTTATCCTTTTCAGACATCTTTTCATACTGTTCCACCCATTTCATCATTTAGCGATTCGCCCCTTTTGACATTGATTTATTTTTTAGGCGGACCACCTGGTGTGGCATCTCTACCTGGCCGCCGTCCAGTTGAATCATATCTCCCTGGGTACCTATGATTTGGTACTCGGCTTTTTGAGAATTCTGATAAAGCAGGATATAGATCAATTTAACCCAGTCCTCCTTGGTTTTACGGGGGAAATCGTACAAGTAAAGGGAGCCATTTTCCCCGAGATATTCTCGTACATACCGGTTAATGTCTTTAATGGTGATTTCCTCCTCAACCCGTTTTTTGAACCTGGCAAAATTTCTGTCACGGGCTGATTGGTCTACTTTTTCGACCTGTACGGGGGCGGGAGTGTGGTCTTTGCTGGCTTGAGAAGGTTTCTTCATGCTCTGATCGTCCACCGCCCTTTGGGGGTACAGGTGAATGAGCTGTTCAATTTTCGATGGCACGGCTTGTTTTTCTCCATCCTGCTTTGCCTGGTCAGCCAGGTACCTGAGCACGCGTTTCAACTGTTCTTCTGAGCCTGCCCCTTCTGCCATTTGAAACTGTAACTTCTCCATGGCAGAAGTTACGTAGCGTCTATTTCGGTTGTCAATTTCATTCAAGATGGCGTCCATGCCCTGAAAGTTTTCCTCGATAAATTCTAGCCAGTTGTACAACATGTTTTCCGCCTCTATCCTGTTTTTGGCTTGCTTTTCCTGCACCATGGACTCGGCCTGGCTGATAATTTCATTGCGATTGTGGCGCAGGTTTTTCACCTGTTTTAAAATACCTGCCCGGTATTTGGATATATGGTCCGACGTTTTTAACCGGTAGTACTGCTCACCCAGGATTTCTTCATAGTAGTCGACTAGAATCTGCTCAATGATTTCTTTCGGCTGCTGGGTCTTAAGCAGTTTTTCGGTATACATTTTTATACTGTGGTTCAAGCTTTTCAGACCATTAATCAACTCTTCCGTAGTTTCTCTGGCCTGGTTTACAGCTACATAGCTACTCCCTTCGTCGCCGGTTAGGTTTTGATAAACGGATAGGACCCTGCCTTGAAATTCCATACTATAGCCACTTTTTATTTTATCCAGACTCTCCAAAAGCAAAAAAGCATAATCCGGCAGGGAGATGCGATAGGAATAATCGTAGTTTTGCTCTTGAATGACCCAGCCACATTCTAAAAGGCGTCTCAAAAAATAATGGGCCCTTTCCCGGGCATCTTTCGACAACTGCTCGAGGGCCTCAGAATGGTTGTCAATAAAAGCAGTGTCCACAGCCTTCCTGTTTTCTTGAGTTGGCTCACGTGCGTCTAGATTTTGATTTTCATGATTACCCTGAACCTGTTCAGTCAATTCATCAATTTTAAAAGTTTTTTCCTCTACATATTCTACAAACAAACTGATAATCGCTTCCCGATCCAAGGTATAGATGGTCTTTTTATGCTGTTCGTAGATAAGAAACAAAAGATCTGTGTACACTTCTTTAAAACGACCGGCTAAAGGAGAAAATAGGTTGTCGGGTATTTGTTGGAATAAAGTCATTAATTGACACCTGCTTTCCTGGCAAAAACACATAAATAGATCATTTAGACAAATTATAGCAAAAAAAGCAGGGGTGAGAAAACGAATTTACACCGCATTTTGACATACTCCCAAATCTTAAGCAGGGGACTTTCCGCTGTAGTTTCTCATAACCTTGTTTACATATAACCTCAAGTTTGAATATTCGGCAGGATTACAGTGTTTTTAATAGAATACATACTTTAACAACATAAAAGCCGGGCATTAATTTGATCTGATCGTCTAAATTTTAGTAAGTTTATTAAACTGGGAAGGAGCTGTTTAACCCATGAGTTACGATGTGACATACGTAAGAAACCAATTTCCCTCTCTCGAATTAGAGATCGACGGGCAGCCCCCCGCGTTTTTTGATGGTCCGGGTGGCACTGAAGTGCCCCAGAGGGTGATCGATGCCATGTTTTATTTACTGAAAAATGCCAATGCTATCCCCGGATATCAAGGCCGTCCCTTTAAGACAAGTATTGAGTCCGACAGAATCGTTCGGGAATCCCGGGAAAACCTTGCAAATTTTGTAGGCGGTCATCCGGAAGAGATCGCGTTTGGGCAGAACACAACCAGCATCATGTACATGTTGGCCTTTGCCCTGGGAAGAACGATACAACCAGGTGATGAAATAATCATCACAGAAATTGATCACGAAGCCAACAGGGGCCCTTGGCTTGCCTTAGAAGCACAAGGGGCAAAGATCAAAGAAGTGAGGCTGGACCCAGATAAGAGAGCCCTGGACATGGCGGACTTTAAAAATAAACTATCGAAAAAAACTAAGATTGCCGCTTTTAATTACGCTGCCAATGCATTGGGAACTATTTCAGACGTCAAAACCATGATTGATATGACCCATGAAGTAGGTGGCATTACGGTGGTTGATGCTGTTCATTACGCGGCACATGGCATTATTGATGTAAAAGACTTAAATGTAGATTTTTTGCTGTGTTCGGCATACAAATTCTTCGGCCCCCATCTGGGTGTGCTTTACGGAAAGAAAGAAGTGTTTGAACAGCTCAAACCATACAAATTGATCCCCCAAAAAGATTATATCCCTTATAAGATAGAAACAGGGGTACAAAATCTGGAGGGCATTGCCGGCGCAAAAGAAGCCATCAATTTTATAGCTGATCTAGGCGTTCAGTACGGTTCTTTCAATGATAAAGGCAGAACAGCCAAATCATCCTCCCATCGAGAACAAATAAAAGCTGGCATGAAAGCAATAGATGCCTACGAATCTTCACTAGAACAGTTCTTGACCGAAGCATTATCCGAAATGGATGAAGTCAATCTGTACGTCCCACCAAAAGAAATACCCAAAACTTCAACAGTCTCTTTTACCGTAGACGGATACAATTCCCATAATGTTGTAGAAGCTTTGGCCCACAAAGGAATATTTGCCACCAGCGGCCATTTTTACGCCATGAAAACTGTAGAAGTACTGGGATTGGAACAAGTGGGCGGCTTAGTTAGAATTGGGTTCGCACCTTACAATACCCAGTCAGATGTAGAAAGGCTGTTGGATGTCATAAAAAACTTGGTTCAAGATAACTAGTAATGGCATAACTGGTAACGCTATAGCTGAAAATGGCGTATCTATGTCACATTTTTACGTCATTCTCTTAAACATTTTTTAATTTTTAATTTACTGAAATTTGCTAACTGGATCTTCACTATACAAGCAGCTTGATATATGGTTGGCTTTTTTGACTCCAAAAATTTTCTGGAGGTGACACCATGCCCAAAAACAGTGCCTTTGAATTTGTAAGGCCGCGAAATGAAGCACCGTATGCTTACGGTCCGGGCAGTCAGGAAAAGAAAGAAGTGAAGCAACAACTGAAGGCACTAAAGCAAGAAGTGACAGAGATCCCCTTGATCATTAACGGTGAAGAGATAAAAACGGGCGACACCGGGGAAGTAAGAATGCCCACAGATCATGGTACTGTGCTGGCCAAATATCATAAAGCAGGGGAAAAAGAGGTAAAAATGGCAATCGAAGCGGCTCTGGAGGCGAAACATGACTGGGAGCGCATGCCCTGGGACAAGCGCGCCATGATTTTCAAAAAAGCAGCGGCTTTGATCGCCGGGCCTTACCGTGCCACAGTGAATGCCGCCACCATGTTAGGGCAAGGCAAAGACGTTTACCAGTCAGAGATTGAAGCCGTATGTGAGCTGGTAGATTTTCTGCAGTTTAACACCTATTACTTAAATGAGATTTATAAAGACCAGCCCGATTCCTTAAGAACGGTCAAAAATCAGGTAGAATACCGTCCATTAGAAGGCTTTGTCATGGCTATAACCCCTTTCAACTTTACAGCCATTGGCGGGAATTTACCCAGCGCGCCCGCTATAGCGGGCAATGTATCTGTGTGGAAGCCGGCCTCCACTGCAATATATTCCAATTACATTGTCATGCGCATTTTTGAAGAAGCAGGCCTACCGCCTGGCGTAATAAATTTTATTCCTAGTTCGGGTGACATCATTTCTAAGATCGCGCTTGAACATCCTGACCTGGCAGGCGTCCATTTTACTGGCTCAATGGAGGTATTCAACAATATTTGGAAGCAGGTGGGTAAAAACATAGAAAAATATAAGACTTATCCCCGCATTGTAGGCGAGACCGGTGGGAAAGATTTTGTGGTGGCCCATCCCACCGCGAATAAAGACGAACTAAGAACAGCACTTGTTCGGGGCGCTTTTGAATATCAGGGTCAGAAATGTTCCGCAGCGAGTCGGGCCTATATTCCTGAATCGCTTTGGGAAAACGTGAAAGAGGAGCTCCTAGAAGAAATCAAAAACATTAAAGTGGGACCTGTAGAAGATTTCACCAATTTTGTCAATGCTGTAATAGACAAGCAAGCCTTTGACAAGATAGCGGCTTATATCGATCATGCGCGCGAATCCGCCGAAGCAGAAATTTTCGCCGGAGGTAAGTACGATGATTCAGAAGGGTATTATATTTGGCCCACGGTTATAAAAACCGACAATCCTAAATTCAAAACCATGGAAGAAGAAATCTTTGGTCCTGTTTTAACGGTATACATTTATCCCGATGACCAATACGAAGACACTTTGCACCTGTGCAATGAAACATCTCCTTATGGGCTGACGGGCAGTGTGCTGGCAAAAGACAGAGATGCCCTCTTGAAGGCAGAAGATATCCTCACCCACGCTGCAGGGAACTTCTATTTGAACGACAAACCTACGGCTTCAATTGTAGGGCAGCAGCCGTTTGGCGGCGCACGCGCTTCCGGAACGAACGATAAAGCTGGCTCAATGTGGAACCTCATTCGGTGGATTTCACCCAGGGCCCTGAAGGAGAACTTGGTCCCACCAAAAGATTACCGTTATCCTCACTTGGAAGAAGAATAATTTGAAGAAGAATAATTTGAAGAAGAATAATTTGAATTCGGGGATTTCAAATTTTATTAAATTAAATTGTGTTTCGTTAGGTTGTGTTAAGTTAAGTTAAGTTAAATTGCGTTTTGTGATTGAAGTGCGCAGCAAATACCATCTGCCAGTCATCTCATCAGGTAAAAATTTTCATTTCTAAAACCCCCCGAAGTTTGTCTTGGGGGGTTTTTGCAGTTTAAATAAAATTATTAAAGAGGAAAATATTAAAGTGCTAGCAACAAAAGTTCAGTAATATTGTCAATCGACCCAGTATTGTTTCTTGAAACACTTAGTTTTTCAATACTCACTTTTATGATTGATCAGTTGTCGTAAACATAATATCTCTGCTTATTCGGCGTTTTCACCCTCTGCTGCATTTCGTGAGTACCATCTCCATATTCGATCAGCTTCCTCTCTAT
>CAZARY010000070.1:0-9932 GCA_964487675.1 uncultured Clostridia bacterium
GATCTTGAGCAAAGAAATATTCGCTCAAGCATTGCAGCACACATTTAATTTGCTTCCCTGATTTAACTTAATAACCAAACTTATGAAATTGGTTTTCCTACCACTGCCATGTAGACCACAAATTCATCCTCTCCATCAATATTTACCACTTTATTGATTTTATCATCCCAGTAGGCACCAATGGCACAAACACCGCAATTCAAGCTTGCAGCCGCCAAATATAAGTTTTGGCAGGCATGACCGGCATCCAGAAAGATATATCGATAGCCACGCTCTCCATATCGCCAAGTCATGCGTTCAATTACAGCACTCCAAACAAATACAGCCGCCCCCTGTGTCACAAAATCCTGTCCCAGGCAGGCTTTTATAATATCACTACCCGGGATATGCTGAGGCATCCAGGGATAGAGTTGATGCTTACTGGCTAAATATCGATACACCCATGAATCAAGCCCACATACATTTGTTGAGATTATATAGGTTTCTAATGGATGCCTGGCGCCAGCCGAAGGAACGGTTCTTTTACTGGCCGACTGATATGCCGACATTTTTTGAATTCCCTGCGTATGCCAAAGGAGAAAACCCAGCTGGGCTAAGTTAATGGGTTTGTCTGAAAACTTGCGTATACTTTTTCTCTGGTTTATCGCTTCACTTAATTCAATGCTTTTTTCCACTTGTGAAATTTGCGGTAAATCTATTAAAGATTCTGGATTTTTAATTTCTTTTTCTATAGGCGGTTCCGGGAGTCCTTTATCTTCATTACTTAGTTCGAGGTTTTCTGGTTTGGTATATTCAATAAATTTTTTGCCAATGCCTTTCATGCCTATCCCCCCTTGCATAGTTGTTCTGTGTTATTCTTCTACTTGTTTTAAGGGAATCCCTTTACATTTGAACAAGATCTTTTATTTTATTTGCGTATCGTATTATACTATAGTTAAATATAATTGCATGTTTCTCTGATCCTCAGGCCAGATCAATAGAAAAAATTTCGAGTAATACAATCCTTAAATGAATGGTTTTTACCCAGTAAAACAACACACTAGGATTAAAGGGCTTCAGCTAAACTCAATGAACGGGCTTAGAACAGTATTCCCATGCATATTTAATCAGGGGTGAAATAATGAAAAATCAAAATGTTTCTTATTTGTTTAAGGTTATAGGAATTACCGCTTTTACTTTATTTGTAGTTTTTTGCTTTAAAGAAAATTTTTTTCAAAAACCAATAGCAGCAACGGCTTCACAAGAGCTTTTGCCAACAAATGAGGAGATCCAAATAGAAAATGACGATTTTCATTTTTTTCAAGAAGACATTGAATCACTAAGTGAGGAAGAAGCCCAAATACAAGAAGAGTTATTCCATCTCTCCAGGGAGCTAGAGGAGCTTTATGAAGAAAAATCTCATTTGGAATCGGATATAGATGAAATTGAAAGAGCCCTAAGCAGGCAGCGAAGACAACTGAGAACGCAAGAAGAAGCCTATAAATCCGCACAAGATGATCTGGGTGAAATATTCCAAACTTTGCAAAGATTAGGCCCTGTATCTTATCTGGAAATGCTTATTTTAGCAGAAACGTGGGACGAATTTATTCACCGATTAGATATTGTCAGGCATTTTGTGGTGGATGCAAAAGAGCGGATGAAAACTTTCATAGCAGAGCGGGAACATTTGTCGGAACAAATAGCACAACTAGAAAATACCTTAAAAGAAAAAGAGCGATTAGAGAAAAAGGTCAAAGATCAAATTCAAAGCATTGAAGTGAAGTATGAACAGCAGGAAGAAATTTTGACAGAAATACAAGAGAAAAGAAAAGAGTTTGAAGCTAGAATGGAAAGGATTGATGAGAATTGGCAAAAGGCTCGATCTGATATTGTGATGACTTTAAATCGAACCGCCTCTCTTATTGAACAAGGAGATTTTGATATGGATGATATAGAAATTCGGGGCTCTTTATTTTCACCCCGGGTCAATATACCAGAAAACAAATTTTCTGATATATTAG
The DNA here is from genome assembly GCA_964487675.1 of uncultured Clostridia bacterium. GTDB lineage: Bacteria > Bacillota > Natranaerobiia > Natranaerobiales > Natranaerobiaceae > CAZARY01. The sequence goes on from CAZARY010000070.1 coordinate 2,001, forward strand.
AAGAAGATCCTGAACTTCCAGATTTGAGGTTTAATTTCCAAGAGGGTTTAATTGCCTTATATTACCCTGGAAACGATTTGAATTTATATTTACAAGCCATTTCAGAGACAGATACAAAAATTGAACTTGTAATAACCAGGATCGAATTTGTAGGATTTTCTTTGCCCGATGAAACCATCGAACGCCTCAATCATCAAGTCGAAATTATTTTTGATTTTGAGGAGCTCTTAGCTGGTTATAAAATTGAAGCGCTGGCATTTTATGAAGAATATATGGAGTTAGAGCTAACCAATGGACTTTTTTCCCAATCACTGCTTTTTGAGGAGGCGTTTTATAATGATTCAGGCTAATAATCTTTCTATGATCTATCCAGAAACAAAAGACATGGCTTTAAATGGATTAAACTTTGCTATAGATTCAGGGGAACTCGTGTATCTTGTTGGAGAAAGCGGCGCTGGGAAAACAACTTTTTTTAAATTATTACTAGGTTACGCGCAACCATCCCAAGGAGAACTGCAAGTTGATGGCAAAAACATTTCCGAACTTTTCTTTAAAGAGTCAGAAAAGTTGTCTCATAGGCGAAAATTTGGGCCTGTATTTCAAGATTTTAAACTGTTTTTTGGCAGAAGCGTAATAGAAAACGTGATCATTGGTATAAGAGTTATTAGAAATCCTACTGCCCGAGACATAGATAAAGCTTCCGAAATTTTGAATCAAGTGGGCATTTATCATAAAAAAAATAACCGGGTAGATCATTTATCCTATGGGGAACGTCAGAGGGTAGGTATTGCCCGTGCACTAATCAGGGAACCCAAAATATTATTGGCTGATGAACCGACTGGCAACTTAGATCAAAAAACAGCCAGCGCGATTTTAGAACTTTTAATGAAACTAAAAGATGAATTTACTACAACCATCATAACAACTCATGCTACGCATTTACTCCCCTCAAGCTTTGGGCGATTGTTAGAACTTAAAGAAGGGCAGTTAATTCAAGATATAAAAAGTTAAGCTTGTTTCTATCTTCTATACATTTGGGGGGTTAGAACATGGCCAATTACAGAAAATCCAAACTAGGATATTTTTTCAGTGAAGTTGCTATTTCTTTTAAAAAACACAAAACCAGCCATTTTGTGTCCATTATTAGTATATGTTTAATTTTTGTTCTCCTGGGATTGATTATTGGCGGTTGGTGGACAACTCGGGAATTAATTTCTATAGTGGAAAAAGAAGGCGAAGTGTCTGTTTTCTTTAATGAGAACATGAATGATCATGAAATAGAGACCTTAAGGCACCAGATCGAAATAAAAGAAAGCGTTACAGAAGTACACTACATAGATGAGGAAGCAGCTTGGGACAGGATGTCTGACTTATTAGGAGAAGAAGCTGGAATTTTGGAATATTTTGAAGAAAATCCTTTATCCCCTTTTTTAGAAGTCTCTATTCCTGGTGACCAAATTGATCAAACCAGGCAAGCAATCAGCAATATGGAGGGCGTTGAATATACGCGATCAAACCGGGATATTTTGATGCAACTGCAGTCCCTTTTGCAAACAATAGTTTTTGCAGGATCATTAGTCGGCGTACTTTCTATGTTAACCACGATTATTATTACTTCACATATAGTTAGGCTTGGGATGCTTGCCCGGGAACAAGAAATTATTACGTTAAGACTACTAGGGGCCTCTAAATGGTTTGTGGCTTCCCCATTTTTGCTTGAAGCCATCATTTTAGGCTCTGTTGGGGGCGTTTTAGCCTCTGGGATGCTTTTATACGCTGTTCCTGTTTTTGGCAATTATTTGAGTCAAGCCATGCCTTTTATCCCTTTACCCGCTTGGGACATTTTTCTTTACGTTTTACTGCCCTTAATCCCTGTAACCGGAGCAGTTTTTGCTCTCTTAGGAAGCTTATTGACGGTTTTTAGAAGTGAGGATAAGTTTTTTGAGAACTGATTCCCCTGTATTCTTATAGTAATTTTATGCTTTTATATTTATCGTGATCGCCGTCTTTTTATTATTGGGTTCCTTTTCAAGTGTGGTTGTTATATGATGAAATATATTTTACACTATTAAATGAAGTGGATTTTGTTTGTATGAGAAACTTAAGTCAAGTTAAACTCAATGTTTATTCGATGAGGTGTTCAAACCATGAAAAATACCATTGGTATTCCGCGTTCTTTATTCTACTATTTTTATCCCCACAGTTGGAAAATTTTCTTTGAAGAATTGGGGTTTGACGTTATATTGTCTGATGAATCAACAAAATGGCATTTAAATCAAGGTACTAGAATAACTATGATTGATAACTGTCTACCCGTCAAATTATATTTTGGCCATATTTCGTCTTTGTTAGAAAGAGCAGAATACCTTTTCGTGCCCAGAATGGTCAGTACTGCAAAAACGGAATATCTTTGTCCTAAATTCATCGGTATCCCTGATGTAGTTGTGCAAACTTTTAGGGTTAACTCGGATAGAATGATTTCCCCTGTAATTAATTATAATAACAAAAAAAGCTTTTGGTCTGCAGCTAGAGCAGTGGGACATCGCTTTGATTTTACCACAGGAACCATTTTAACGGCTTACCTCAAAGCCGTTTACAATTATAAACGTCATTTGGCGCTTGAGAAAAAACATGTCAAACAGTTGACTGCGCAAAGCAGGAATACAAGAATTGGGGTTATTGGTCACGAATACATGTTAAAAGACAAATTATTAGGCAGGCCTATTATTCAGAGCATTGAAAAATTGGGGTGTACTGCTATCCCTTCTTACTTGCTTAGCTGGTTGCCTAACAAAACAGCTGCCCACATGATTTCTAAACCGTTGTATTGGACTAAAAACAAAAGGTTGTTTGAATCAACTGCTTTTATGGCGGAAAATCAAATGATTGACGGATATATCCAGGTTAACTCATTTCCCTGTGGACCAGATTCCTTCATAAGTTATCTGCTTGATAGGAAAATTGCTCAAATCAACCAGCTCCCATCCATGACATTAACGTTAGACGAACATACGGGAATGGCAGGAGTAAATACCAGAATTGAAGCGTTCATTGATCTGATAGAAAGGAGGAAAATCGGTTCATGAAGTTAACCTTTCCTCATATGGGAAACAGCTGGATAGCCAGTGAAACTCTTTTTAACAGGTTAGGATTAGAAGTCATAGTTCCCCCTAAAACCACTAAGTATACAATGGAGCTAGGGGTCAAATATGCACCGGAATTTGCTTGTTTCCCATTAAAATTAACTTTAGGAAATTTTATAGAAGCTGCCGAAAAAGGAGCTGACACTTTTCTTATGCCGGGTGGTATTGGGCCCTGTCGCTTTGGATTTTATGGTCCTATCAATAAAGAGATCTTAGAAGAATTAGGGTATCGAGTTAACTTAGTTATAGCCGAACCGCCAGCCGTTGGTCTTCCAACAATGTTAAAAGGCATATCTCCTTTACTGAGCAATATATCTTATTCGCGGGTAAAATCAGCTGCTAACATTGCTTGGGAAAAATTAAAAGTCATCGATCATATGGATTATCATATAAGCCGAAGGTATCCGCATGAAATAACCCCCCACAGTCTGGATAAATTGCACAACCACTGCCTTGAAAAATTACGACAAAGCGAAGATCAGGAAAACATTAATAAAATCAGGAGTGAATTTGACAGAGAATTGTCCAGTTTAATTTACAGCTGTAATAACGAAAAACCTCTGTCAATTTTAATTGTAGGAGAGATATTTCTTGTGCTAGATTATTTTTCTAACCTAAATATTGAAGCAAAAATTGGACGTTTAGGTGCCCAGGTACAAAGAAGTATCTATATGTCCGAGTGGATTCTACAAAATATAGTGCCCGGGAACCACGCCCAAAAAAAGCATAAATCTAAAGTCGAATATACGGCACAACCATATATAAATGATTTTATCGGTGGGCATGGCAGGGAATCTGTAGGTGAAACCATACTGGCTAAACAAGAAGGATATGATGGGGTGATCCATGTTTCTCCATTTACTTGTATGCCTGAAATAACAGCCATGGAAGTATTGCCAAAGGTAAGCGAGGATATAAATATCCCTGTTTTATCCCTGATATTTGATGAACAGACTGGAGAAGCCGGAATACAAACAAGATTGGAAGCTTTTATGGATTTGCTGAAAAAGAAACAAGAAAGGGTACGGATATCAAATTAAGATCTTTCCCCCAATTTTTGCGCTCTGTTTTAACATGTTGGAGGAAATATATGATATATATCGAACTTTGTAGTTAGCGATAGTGACATTCAATAACCATCTTTTATAATCACTATAATCACCTTTAAATAAAAAAGCTTGAAAAAATAAGGGCATCCTGCTAGGAGGCGAAGTTATGGAAAATAAGCTGCAAATCAAACCAGGAGAAACTATAACAATTCACCCCCTTAGTGATCGTATATACCACGGATCGTACCGAGCCAAAGTCATAGATTATGACAATGGTCGGCTCATCATTTCTATGCCCTATTCCCAGGGCAAACTCGTCCCTTTAGCAGCCGGTACAAAAGTTGAGGCCTCAATAAAAGATATTATTTTTCAGACACAAATATTATCGCGAAAATTGGGCTATGAAAAATCGCTTGTACTTGCTGCCCCCGAACCCTTCTTACCTGATCAACGCATAGATTCGGAGCCTGAATACGCCATAGCAGATACCCGGGTTATCTCTATAACGAGTGGTAAAGGGGGCGTTGGTAAAAGCAGCTTAGCCATCAATCTTGCCATTTCCCTTTCGAAACAGGGTAAAAGAGTATGTCTGGTAGATGCCGATTTGGGCATGGCCAACATAGATGTCCTTTTAAAAATGACTCCCAAATACAACCTCACGCATATTATTAATGAAGGACTGGATATCTTTGATGTGGTGGAAGAAGGGCCAGAAAATCTACTCGTAATACCTGGCGGTACTGGTTGGCAGGATATTGCAAATTTAGACGATGATAAATTCAAGAACTTGATAAAAGCGTTTAATAAACTTGAACAATTTTCTGACATAATCATTTTTGATACCGGTGCGGGGATTAATCGACACATCATCAATTTTTTATTAGCCTCGGATGAAATCATATTGGTAACCACACCTGAACCCCATGCAATCACCGATGCCTATGCCATGACCAAAACAGTTATAGACCAGGACAAGGAACTTCCTGTGAAACTAATCGTTAATAAAGCATCCTCCCCACAAGAAGGGAAAGATGTGGGGAGTAAAATTTCATTTGCCGCCAGACAATTTTTGGGCATCCCTATAGAATTCCTGGGGTTTATCCAGGAAAATCAATTATTCTCCAAATCAGTGAGAAATCAAACGCCTGTGATTTCCAGCTGGCCATATTCTTTACCTTCACGAGAGATTAACGGTTTAGCAGTTAACCTGGCAGGAAAAAAAGATAAAAACTCTCACCGGGGTCTTGTCGGTTTTGTGAAAAAACTTGCAGGGTTTTTGCGAAATTAAATTGGGGATTTTAATTTTCTTTATTGGTTTTACTTTTTAAATTGAAATAAATATGGCCGTTAAAGTTGCCTTTTGTTTGGGGAAAATCTTCTCTGATATGTGTCCCTCGGCTTTCCTCTCTCTCTAATGCTGCTTGGTGCACAAAGCACAATAAACAAGTAGTCATCTCCAAGGAATAAAATTTTTTTGGGAAGCGATTGTAATATTTTAATAACTCGGGAGTAAAATTTATCAACTCAGAATACAACATGTTTATTCGGCTGAGCCCTTGGTAGATTCCTTGAGCTGTTCTCATTGGTCCAATATGGTTTATAGCCACGCTCCCTAGCTTGTCCCGGGTGTGTTTCATTTTTTCTTTTACCCTGGAGCTGAACAAAACTGGTATTTTTGATGGGGGCTTAACATCCTTTGTTTCTTCGCCGGCACCATATTCTTGATAGAGTGATAGTAAAGGGTTCTTGATGTGAGAATCAAATAAATCCATTTCGGAATGATGGCAAACATCTGAGGTTTCATTTATGCGTTTGCCCATGTTTACTGCGGCAAGATAACCGCTGCTCATAGCTTCAAGTACCGCGTTTCCTTGCAAACTGTCGGCGCCGTGAAAGCCTGCGCAGGCCTCTCCAGCAGCAAAAATGCCAGTAACAGCAGATTCCATATTTGGTGTCACTTCAATCCCCCCCATGGTAAAATGAGCCATGGGTGATATCTTAATTGGGATGGTTTGCCAGGGTTGGTTTTTGTCAATTATTTGCAATCTTTTCATATCCGCTAACTGGCATTGGGAAAAATCAAGAAAAACTTGAAAACCTTGTTTTTTTTCCTTGGCGATCACTGCGGAAAGAACACCTTTTTTATTACGGCAAATTTTATTTAAGTCACCGCTTCCCTGAATTTCAATACCGTATTTGTTTAGAATATTTTCACCCTGGTTATTTATTAATTTTGCATTTTGAGGATAATCTGTAGGAACCATAAACCTTGGCAAACCTGCCTGGTCAAATCCAATCGGGTAAAATTGAATAAATTCCAAATCTTTCAGGACAGCGCCGGCTCTCCATGCTAAAATGAGCCCTTCACCTAAAATCCCCGGCGAATTATCACTGTAAGGATTGTAAGCACCTGCGAATCCCCCGGTAGCAATTAAAATATTTGTGGTAGAAAAAAAGTTAAAGTTATAACTTCTATCCAACGTAAATACGCCACGGCATTCATTATTAAATACTGTAATTTCAAGGGGTAAATGAAAATTATAAAAATCTATACCATTATAACGACCTTGCTTAACCAATTCGTTGATTAATTGGTAGCCCGGGAAAAAGAATCTAGTTTTTCCCAAATGAAACCCATTTTTTTGAGCAATAAAAGAAATATGTAGATATTTTTTTAAAAAAGAATAACTTATTTCCGCAGACTGTAAAATTTCATTGACCACTGTTTTATCATTCATCCAGGCTCCAGCTTGAAATGTCTCATACATGTGCTTTTTATAAGATACCTCATCGTCTGGAAATGCAAAATACCCCATAGAAACCCCAGTGTTTGAAGCTCTACCAGGCCCCAATTTTGAAATAACAGCCACACTACAGCCTCTTTCTCTTAACTTTAAGGCGGCAGTTAAACCTGCAAGCCCACTTCCTAATACTACAGCGTCATAAGTTTTTTTAACAGTTTGTCTTCCCATATTTTTCATATCCGGCCTCCATGATGAAGATAACGTGTACAAATACTAATTAACATTAATATCTATCCAGCACGCTAAGCATCATCAATGACGCAGTTTTTCAAAAAATAAATCGTATTACTATCTTATTCACCTTTTAAAAAGAAGCCCCATGACTAATATTCGACCCCTTTACGCATGCCAATCCCACTTCGAAAATGATGTTTAATTTCTTGAATTTCGCTTACCAAGTCAGCCATTTCAATAATCTCTTGACGAGCGTAGCGCCCTGTCAAGACTAATTCAAGTTTTTTCGGCTTTTTGTTGATCAGGTTGACTACCTGATTGACCGTTACCAAGTTGTAAAAAATGGCTACGTTTATTTCATCTAAAATGATAAGGTCGAAATCATTAGATGTAATCATTTTATCTGCTTTATTTAAACCTTCCTGAGCCATATCTTCATCCTCTTGGGAAGGATTATCTCGGTCTACAAAACAGTCCTTCCCTTCCATGGAAATTGTAACATTATTGAATGTTTGAATGGCATGAAACTCTCCATAATTTCGATCTCCTTTCATGAATTGGACGATCCCTACTTTTTTGCCGTGCCCTAATGCCCTTAAAGCCAGGCCAAAAGCAGCCGTTGTTTTGCCTTTCCCGTTACCAGTATAAACTTGTACTGTCCCTGGAGTATTTTCGTAATTCATAACAATCACCCTTTCATTTAGTTGGATAACCATATTTCTTTAAAAATAACAGGCGAAGAAACCACCTGGGCTTCTATCG
>CAZARY010000071.1:0-9902 GCA_964487675.1 uncultured Clostridia bacterium
CACTGCGTTCGGTCAAACAGTGAACGCAGCTTTTCCAAAATCGGTCCGCTGGTATGATCTTGAGCAAAGAAATATTCGCTCAAGCATTGCAGCACACATTTATTTGCTTCCCTGCTTCAACTTGAAGTCTGATTCCAAAATTGAGAGGTTTGCATATAGGGATCGTGGCATATTCGCATCAAAATTCGTATGATACCAGGCTAGATTTGTCAAAACAGAAAGAAAAACTCTCCCATATGTCAGGACAGCAAAAGCGGCTGGCACATTCTGGTTTTTGGTGCCGAAAAGGCGTGTGAACGTTTGTTATAAGTATGTATACAGGAAAGGTGGTTTTGTCGTTCAATGAGGTTGGGCAGGAACACATCAAAAAATCAGGGCACTCATGAAAAAAAGACGGGTCAGGGAAAAAAGCGGGATGGAAAAGATAAAAATCACCGTGTGAAGCTTAAAAAACAAACCGCTGCCATAGCAGTGTTGCTCGCAGCGGTCGTCGTCGCTGCGGGCGTTGGATTGGCTGTTCTTGCACCCTGGACAGAAGAGGCGAAGGAACCGGTAGACAAAGAATCGGAAAAAGATAAAGAGGTACAAGAAAAGGACAAAGAAGAAGAATTGGCTTTGTCCCCGCTTGCTCGGTGTGAATTTTGCGGTGTCCCAAAGCTAAAAGGCGGCGAAAAATTGGCCAGGCCCGTCACGATCACCCTGGGCAATTCCCCACAAGAACGGCCCCATTCCGGATTAAGCCAGGCCTGTGTCGTCTACGAATATCCGGTAGAAGGGGGTTTTACTCGATTGATAGGAATATTTTCCCATGGCTATGAGGGCGCTATCGGTCCGGTTCGGTCTGCCAGGTATTACTTTGTGACTTTAGCGCAGGAACATGATTCTTTGTATGCGCACGTGGGAGGGTATCCACCGGTAATGGAAAAAATCAGGAGGCACAACACGGCCAATATCAACGAATTCCAGCACGGCGGGGCATTCTGGCGCAGCCAGGACCGCATTGCCCCCTTTAACACTTATACCACCCTGGATAATATAATCCAAGCCGCAGAGCGCTCTGGTTATAGAGGTGAGGGAGAAAGAGGAAATTTCTTACCTTACTGGGACCCGGAAGAATCAGCTATGGAAAAAGCAGACGCTGACCAAGATTGGGACTGGGTAAAAGAGGAAGGCGTTTTCCCTCCGATGTTAGAATACGCAGAAAAATCAGCGGAAGAAATTGCCATCAATTACGGCAGTGTTCGAGTGGAATACGTTTACCAAGGAGATCAAAAAGATTTCAAACTGGGAGAAGCGGAATACGAGCCAGGCGAGGATGAAAATTTAGATGAAAACGCAAACACCCTAGAGCGAGATGAGAATCAAGAAGCACTCAAAAATAATGCTCATGCGCCCAAGGGGTATTTAGAAACCACTGCACCTGGAAGCTATAAAAGGCTGGTAAACGGCTCGCCCCATGAGGATGTTGAGGCGGATAAATCCCTGGTGGCCCAGGATATTATTGTTCAGTATGTTAGCTCCAGGGTGATAGATGATGTGGGTCGATTGGATTTGGGAATGATTGGAGAAGGCGAAGGGAAATACCTGGTTGGCGGTAAAATGGTTCCCATTAAATGGGAAAAGGAATCCCATCGTGCTCCTACCGAATTTTACGTGGCAGAGACTGGGGACCCCTTGGAAATCATGCCGGGTCAAACCTGGGTACATGTGGTGCCAATAGGTCGAGCGATAGACATAACATCAAAAAATGATGGGAGCGAAACCAAAAATGGCAGTGACATAGAAGAATGAGAAGGAATGATTCTTTTCTTCTGTTCATTTTTTCTTCATTCATTTCTTTAATTTGATTCTTCGACTTTAACCTTCCCTTTATTTAACACAAACCGATTCATCCATCCGGTTAGACCATGCAATTGACCGGATGGATTAGTCGATTAAAATTTTCCGGTTTGGGTGATAAGGCTGAAAAAGAGCCTCTTCGATTTCGCCTCGCTCGTGATATCGAACCATAGCTTGATGCAAAAACCGTTTTCCCAGGTGATAGCGCAGATCGATGAATACCACTTGGTGTTTATTGTCAGGCGTGCGCTCATACTTTACCAGGAAGTGAGGCGTAAAGTCTCGAAACAGTTGTCCTAACTTGCTGTCCAAGGCTTTATTCACAAATTTTTTCCCCATTTCTTGTTCGAGGATTTTGGACAATTTTTCTTTAACCTGATAGGCCCTTCGAAAGATTGAGGCCTGGCCCACATAGACATTTACTTCCGTTTCCATGATAAAATCCCAGTGAAACAAGCTAGAAAAAGCTGGCAGGACTGACAGTTTTATATTTTTTTCCTGGTTAAAATTCGATTGCAGGTAGCGGGAGAAGGTCCACCTGGACACATAACGGGCGCCAATATAGACCGGTAGGATCCAAAGCGCTCCCCACCCTAAGAAGTCGTAACCAAAAGCAAATCCCAAAAAGCTTACCAGCGAAAAGAAGATCAAGATGGGATCTACTACCATCAAGAGATTCCCTGAATACATTCGCATGGAAAAAGGCCAAAAAAGCTTGATGCCATAAGAATTCAGCCAGTCTAAAGCCAGGTGCGTGACGATGCCCAGAAAAGCATACCCCATCAAAGGGAAAAAGGCACTGGCAAAAAGCAAGGAAAACATGCCGGCAATAACCGCAGAAAGCAGTATCCCCCCTGTGATGGAATGGCTGATGCCCCGGTGGTATTTCAAATAGCGTAGATCGCCGAATAACTGGAAGAAAACATCGCTGTCAGGAATTAAAGCGCCGGCCGTGGCCGCTAAAAATTCCGGGCTGTCTAAGGAGAGCCCTTTTTCTGTCACCGCAGCAAACACGGCGGTGTTAACAGTAACATGGGTGAGAGGGTCCATATATATCACCGCCTTTCATTAATAACACTTACGCCAATTAAATGGGTTATCAAGTGAACCTCTCATGAGTAAAGTCAAGAGCATGCGTAACGTCTTTTCAAATAAAAAATAGGATAAAAAATAGTTATCAAGCACAGTCAAAAATATTATTCGCCTTTGTTATCCACCTCTGTTTTTGCGATGCTTTCGCTCTCTGGTTTGCAGAGCTGTTGGGACCCTGTCCCCCATTTAAGAGATGTCTAATGATACCGGGCAAATAATGTATGAGCAAAAGATTTTAAAAAAAGACACTCTTATTATATCAGAAATTTGCTTGACTGTAGGGAAAAATTTGAATATAAGAGAAAGTTTGATTAAGGAATTTGATTAAGCCCAAATTTAATCAGTCAAAATAGCGGCTGCAGCAAAATACAGCGATCACATCAATTCACACGCACCCTGTCGTTTGACAATCCGTGAGCCCTGTAGTACATTGAACATAAAATTTTAGTTAGCATTTTTGGTGATGAAAATGGGACAAAATCGAGAAATAACAAGATATTCTCGGCAGTACATTATGCCAGAGATCGGCAAAGCCGGGCAAGAAATCTTGCTGTCAAAGAAGGTTGCTGTTATAGGGTTGGGCGCTTTGGGAACCGTTGCTGCAAACAACTTGGCTCGAGCCGGAGTTGGTAATTTGCTCCTATTGGACCGGGACTTTGTAGAACTGACCAACTTGCAGCGGCAGGTCATCTTTACCGAGGCGGACGTAGAAAACCGTAAACCCAAAGCTGCAGCGGCCAAAGATTATCTATCTCAGGTGAACAGTGACATTGAGATTGCGGCTGTTATCGATGATTTGAATTACGGCAATATCCATAAATATCTAGAAGGCGTAGACCTTATCGTGGATGCTGCGGACAATTTTGAGGTCAGACTTTTAATTAATGATTATGCTCATGAGCAGCGCATTCCATGGGTCTATGGAGCAGCGATTGGTACCACAGGGATGACCATGCCTGTGGTACCGGGAGAGACCCCCTGTTTAAGGTGTATAGTGGAAAAATTGCCGGATCCTGGCAGTCATCCCACATGTGAAACGGCAGGCGTCCTTTCAACCACTACCGGGGTGATTGGCAACTTAGAAACCACAGAAGCTATAAAAATACTCGTTTCTTCTTCCCAGGTGAATAACGGTTTATTTACAGTGGATTTATGGTATAATTCTTTTGACAGGGTGGAATTACATCCCAGGGACGATTGTCCGGTCTGCAGTAGAGGTGAATACGAATTTTTGCAGGGAAAAGACAGTTCAGAGGTCACCAGTCTCTGTGGGCAAAATGCCGTACAAGTCCTCCCTGGTCGTGAGATGACGCTAGATTTTAAGCAGCTAGCGAACACCCTTACCCCTCTAGGAGCGGTCCAGGTTACCCCGTTTCATCTGGTGTTTAGTACCGAAGGAAAAGAAATGGTACTCTTTAAAAATGGTAGGGCTATGATAAAAAACGTAGATTCAGAGCAACAAGCCATTTCATTTTATACGCGCTATGTTGGTGCGTGAACCAGCTTGAATAATAAAAGCATAAGCTTAATGTTAGAGCAATGTAAAGAGAGGAGTTGAATTATGTATACAACCAATCAAAGAAAAAATAACAACAATAAGACTAATGACAATAAGGTGGACTATACTTTCTATTACCGCAGTCAGGTCAACCAGATGATTGATGACCTGCTGAAAGCGGATGAGCATAGTGAGTATAACAAAATCCACATGATTATAAATGATTTGAGGGAGATGGAACCCCATTTATTGCCTGTGATTTCGGAAAGGCTGAGATACGCCAGTCGAGATGAACTTGGGATACTGAGCCACCTGCTCTTGCTGGTGGGGGAAGATAAAAATATTGAAAGTAAAATGGTAACCATGCTTTTAGACCCCGATATACCTGATCGAAATAAAGGCAATTTGATCAGTGTGATGGAGATGCACGGGTATAATACTGAAATTCATTCTATGGATGCGGTATTCAAAGACCCAGAAAAAATGATTAAGGAATCGAAAGAGGCCTTGGTGGACGATATTAAGAAAAATCCTATGTCTATCGCCAGCCTTTTCCGCGAACTTCAGGACATGCCGATAACGGCCTGTCAGGAATTGCTGGAGGCGTTTAAAAATCGAAAAGATTATCAACTGGTTGATTTTTTTAAGTCCCTGGCACTGTTGGATGCCCCTACTTTAGCTCGGGAAGGAGTGGCCCAGCTGGGTAATATCCCTCATAAAGCCAGCAGGAGAGCCTTGAAAGAGCTGCGGGCCCAGCCAGATCGCCATTTTATCCACGGAGAGATAGACAGGCAGCTGCAGCGATTGAACCTGATGGGGTTAGAAAAAGAAGAAAACCAACCTGATATTGAAACTGCCTTGGAAACCTCTTTCCGCCAATTGGGCAGTGACTATTACGCAGCTATTACCCAGGTTGACGCTAGCTGCAATAGGGTCTTGGTGATTTCCAGGCGAAGCAAAGGGGCAGATGGTGGGCTGCTCACCATGACTTTTAATATTAATGTCCAAAAGGGAATCACGCGCTGCAATGGCTTTTTCCAAGGCAGCACCAAAGATTATAAAGAATTGATCAAGGAGTTAAGAACAGATCAGACTTTAGTAATTGAAGAACCAGCGTATGTGAGAGATATATTTAGGGATGCCCTTTACAATAACTTGGAAAATGAGACGCCTTTTTCCTACGAGTTTGCCTTTTGGCGTCAATTTATCCCGTCAGAATGGTTAAAGCCTGAAAGTTTCACGCCTTCTTTTAAAGATGAGATGAAAAATTTGCCCGAGTCTATGGATGAGCTAGATCGGGAATTGAAAGATATTGGCAATTACCGGCGGTTTGACCACTATTTGTTAGACCATCCCTATGTGGACGAACTGGCCAACGAAATGCTGAGATGGAACCAAGAGCAAAGCGAAGTCAAACTTCTGGCCCAACAGGAAGAAGTGGAATCCGTTTACGAAGAGCTAATGGAGGATATGGTCATGCCCAATTTGAACGCCTACAGAAGGAGTTTTATGCTCATGGCGGATATGTACCGTAAACGGGGCTGGAACAAGCTTTGTAGGAAAATGCTGGCGGCAGTAAAGAGAATGAGTAAAGGAGATTTGGAAACCATCAAAAGCCACCCCATTTTCATAAAGATCGGCATGTCAAGTTTAAACAACGCCGCCCACTTTTTATATATACAGTGGAATCAATAACTCATTGGTTTAAGAACTCTTGACCGCAGCTTGTCCAAAATCTGTCCGGTGGATTTTTGCTTTTTGGCAGTTTAGCCTGGAAAATATCGGGCTTTACGGGCGTAAAACGCATGGCAAGAGCAACGGGAATTTGTTACAATAATAGGAGATAGGCTACAATCCAAGTGAAGAGGAGGAGGGATAGGATGACCGTCCGAGTCGCGATTAATGGTTTTGGTAGGATTGGGCGCCATTGTATGCGTGCAGCGCTGCGAAAAGATGATGTAGAAGTGGTGGCGATCAATGACCTGGGAGACATTCACACCATGGGCCATTTGTTTAAGTACGATTCCCTTTATGGCCCTTATCAAGGTGATGTCAAGGTAGAAGGCGATGAAATGATTATCGATGGCCAACGGGTAAAAGTGTTGGAAGAAAAGAATCCTGAACACCTCCCCTGGGAGCAGCTAAATGTAGATATTGCCCTGGAAGCTACAGGTGTGTTTCGAGACAGGGAAAGCGCTCAAAAGCATCTTCAAGCTGGTGCAGAACGAGTGATTATAACAGCTCCGGCCAAAAGCGAGGATATAACCGTGGTACTTGGTGTAAACGAAGAGATGTATGATCCCGATAAACACAAGATCATATCCAATGCAAGCTGTACCACAAATTGCGTTGCCCCCGTGGTGAAGGTGATCGATGATGCCTTTGGTATTGAGAAAGCGCAAATGACGACCGTTCACTCTTATACCAATGATCAGAGCACTTTGGATGCGCCACACAAAGACCTGCGCCGAGCCAGGGCTGCAGCCGAATCGATTATTCCAACGACCACAGGCGCAGCCAAAGCAGTAGCACTTGTGCTCCCCCATTTAAACGGGAAAATTGATGGTTTTGCCATGCGGGTGCCGACACCTACGGTAAGCATTATTGATTTAGCTTGCCTGGTCAAAAAAGATCATGTAACCCGGGACGACGTAAATGAGGAGTTTAAAAAAGTCAGCCAGGGGACGCTGCAGGGAATACTGGATTACAATGAAGAACCCTTGGTTTCCATGGACTATAAAGGTTCGGAGCATTCCGCGGTGGTGGATGGCATCTCTACCATGGTGGTAGAAGGGAACCTAGTGAAAGCGGTGGCCTGGTATGACAATGAATGGGCCTATGCCAACCGGGTGATAGACCTAGCTTCTTATATCAGCAAACGATAAAAAAACTATTAAAATATAAGAACATGATTGCCCCATAGATTCCTAGCCCTTCCGACAGAAATGCAAGCCGGCGGAAGGGCTTTATCAACTCGTGTGATATTTTGCGCAGCGGTTATAATTATGAAAAATCACCGCCTTTTTTAATGCTTTAAATTTAAGCTTGCTTCTTTCTCTATTTATATAAGGTTTTTTTGAGGTTTTGAAGTCTTTGATTTGCAGAGGTTTGTATCTGTGATAAGATGATATTATCGGTTTTAAACATCAGGTTTAAACATCAGGTTTAAACATTATTAAGCGAAGGAGAGGATATTATGGCAAAGAATATTGAGTTATTTACTACCCCCACTTGCCCGGCCTGTCAACAGGCTAAAAATTATTTAGAAGAAAAAGGTGTGGAATACGTGGAGTACAACGTGGCGGAGAACGATGAAGCAAGAACACGGATGGTGGAAGAGACTGGACAAATGGTAGTACCCATTACCATAATTGACGGTGAACACGTAGTGGGTTTTGACCGGGATGAACTAGAACGGTTACTAGCTTAAGTTTGCAAATTTTTCTGCCACCGGCGAACCACATATTTGGAGGGATTATATGGAGCTCCTGCGGGTGAATCTGGATTCAAAAGAGATGACCCGGGAATCTTTGCCCTACCATGATAAATTATTGGGTGGCCGTAGGTTGGGGGCTCAGATACTTTACGATGAAGTAAACCCAAATACCGATCCTCTACATGGTGACAACAAACTCATAATGACAGGTGGTATTTTTGCTGGCACTAAATTATCCAGCAGCGGCCGTTTTTCTGTAGGCGCTAAAAGCCCGTTGACAGGCGGCGCGAAAGAAAGCAACTCTGGCGGGAATAGTGCCCATCGCCTGGCGCGTTTAGGCTATCGAGCCTTGATAATAGAAGGAAAATTAGCCCGACCTGCCGGAGGCAATACAGGTGTTTTGGTGATTCGCGGGAACGATACAAAGATAATTTTTCATGAAGCGCTGGCAAGAAGAGGGAACACGGATACTGCAGCATACTTGCAGAAGCAATATCCAGGATCCGGTTTTATTACCATAGGGCCTGCAGGAGAGTCCATGATGCTTTCTGCTTGTATATCTAATACGGACAATCAAGGGAGGCCTGTTCGGATGAACGGCCGAGGAGGCCTGGGTGCGGTCATGGGAGCTAAAGGGTTAAAAGCCATAGTACTGGATGATTCAACGAGCACTGCACCTAAATCGAGCAAACAGGATTTCTTTAATGAACTTGCCAGTGATTTTGCTAGGATTATTGCAAAAAATGAAATGACCTCAAATTACCGCAAATATGGCACAGCGGCTAGGGTGAGAGTGGTTAATTGCCTGGGAGCGCTGCCCACTTATAACTTCCGAAGAGGGAGCTTTGAGGAATTTAATTCCATCAGTGGATCTGCCCTGTATGAAACAATAACAGAACGGGGTGGTGTTGGAACCCCAAGTCACAGCTGTATGGAAAGCTGCGTGATTCGTTGTTCTAACATTTATCCTGATGAAGCGGGCGAATTTTTGGTGTCTCCCCTGGAGTATGAAACGATTGGCTTAATAGGCTCGAACCTGGGGATTTCTTCTCTCGATGATATCGCTTATATAAATAGCCGTTGTAATGACTTAGGGGTAGATACCACCGAATTTGGCAGCGCCATGGGCGTGGCCATGGATGAGGGACTTTTCAATTTTGGGGATGTTCACAGCGTTCTAAATGTTTTAAAAGAAATAGAAGGGGAGACCCTGCGCGCTCGGCTGATTGCCTCGGGGTGTAGTATTTTGGGGAAAGCATTGGCTGCCCCTCGAGTGCCAGCAGTGAAAGGTCAGGGCATGCCCGCTTATGACCCCCGGGCGATTAAAGGCATTGGGGTCACTTATGCGACCAGCCCCATGGGAGCAGATCATTCAGCGGGAAATACTGTCAGGGCGCCTTTAGAACACAATAAGAAAGAAGGACAAGTGGAAGCCTCAAAAAACCTACAATCATTTGTCGCAGCTATGGATAGTTTGGGTTTATGCTTGTTCTTAGCCCCTTCGATTAAAAAACGCAAGCATTTGTTGGTAGATTTGATAAAAGCGCGATTGGGCATTAATTTTAAAGATAGTGACCTGATCGAGCTGGGCAGGGAGACCTTAAGATTAGAGAGAGCGTTTAACCAAGAAGCAGGCTTCACCCATGCCCACGATGACTTACCTGAATTTTTCCAAAAAGAGGAAAACCCAGACTCTGGATCCATCTTCGATATTTCAAGAAAAGAGATGCAGCAGGCAAAGGACGATTGAAATTCATCAAATACACATAGGGATACGCATCGGATTGTGGATACGAGAAACTGCTGCAGAAATCCACCGCTTAGCTGTGGAAATATGTCAAACAATTTAGACCTATTATCACCTATTATCGGGGTCATATAACAAATAACAAAGCGGGGAAAGAGCAATAAAAGCTTTGCAGGACACAAAAAAATATGTTATTATATAAGCGGCGTTAAAAGGCATACTTTTCTCGCATCAGGGTAGGGGAGTAGCTCAATTGGCAGAGCAGCGGCCTCCAAAGCCGAAGGTTGCGG
>CAZARY010000072.1:0-9804 GCA_964487675.1 uncultured Clostridia bacterium
CACTAAAAGGATAATTAAAAATTCTTTAAAATCCCTATTCCTGATCTGTAGATCTCCCTGAGGCTTTTAATTCTACATCCATTCTCTTCCCTCTTTCAATTTGCTCGCCAGGGGATGGGTCTTGCTCTACGATAAAACCGCTGCCAGTTCCTTGAAGGCGCAAACCCAAAGGCTCTAATATTTTCCTGGCCTCGCGAATGGTACGCCCAGATAAATTGGGCACAATTTGTTTTTCCCCGTTAACCACACTTTCCATGTAGAGAAATATTTTCTCTCTTTGCCGGATAGTACTTCCTGATTTAGGCAGCTGCTTTGTAATTATATCTCCTTCTCCTAACACTTCTACCGACACACTTTTTCCTTCTAGTGATCCTTCAGCTTCTTCTAAGGACATGCCCTCCAAATCAGGCATGTCAAAATTAAATACTTCACTGTCTTCAGACTCTTCCATCTCTTTTTGCGTTTTAGGGATTTCTTTATAATTTAAAATATCTACCATAATATTCCTAAAAATAGGTGCGGCAATCTGGTTGCCCCAAACTGGTCCTTTTTTAGGTGAGTCCAAAGCTACATACAATAATATTTCTGGAGCACCGGAGGGAGCAAAACCAATGAATGATACAATTTTATCTTCATCCACGTAATCACCTTCTGGGCCAATTTTCTGGGCAGTACCAGTTTTCCCAGCTATCTCATAACCATCAATGTAGGCATTTTGAGCGCCCCCTTCTGCAACGATCCCGGTCATGATCTCGCTCACTCTGTTTGCAGTGTCTGGAGATATCACCCTTCTTATCTTTTGAGGATCGTAAGTCTCAACAATTTCACCTTCATCGTTGATAAGTTTTTGCCCTACCCTAGGTTCAAAAAGCATGCCCTCATTGGCAATAGCACCGATTGCCATCACTTGTTGTATGGGCGTAACAGAAACACCTTGACCAAAAGAAGAAGTGGCCAATTCAAGCGGCCCAATATTTTCGGTTTGGAATAACAACCCATTATTTTCTCCTGATAAATCTATCCCCGCTTTGCTGCCAAATCCGAAACCGCGTATATATTCAAATAATTTTTCTTTTCCAAGCTCTTGGGCCAAACTAACAAACCCGGGATTACATGAATCATAAACAACTTCTAAAAAATCAATATCCCCATGCCCCTCTTTCCTCCAACATCCAATTTCATGATCCGCAACTTCTACGTGACCGGGACAGTAAAATTCTTCATTGGGATCAAAAATATCTTCTTCAATTGCTGCGGCAAGCGTAATTAGTTTAAACGTAGATCCAGGTTCAAAAGTGTCTTTTATCGGCGCCAGTCTTCTTTGCTGCTCATTAAAAGCTTGATAATTACCTGGATGATAATCTGGTTTACTGACCATCCCCAGCACTTCTCCAGTTTTAGGATTTACAGCAACAGCCATAGCACTCTTTGGCTGGTATTGCTCCATTCCCCGCTCCAGTTCCCTTTCCATGATATACTGTATAGTCATATCTATCGAGGTCTGCAGGTTCAAACTTTCTTGTCCCGGCACATAATGTTCCATACTGTGAGGCAGCTGCTGGTTTCTGCCGTCTGCTTGAAAAATATTTACTCCTTCTTGGCCTTGTAATTGGTAATCATAATAATACTCCAGTCCGGACCAGCCTTGTTCTGTACCTACAAATCCCAAAAGTTGTGATGCCAATCTTTCATGGGGGTAATAACGTTCTTTCTCATTCATCACCCTTAAGCCTGTATAACGAAGGGATTGTATTGCTTCTGCTGTTTCCTTGTCCAAAGAATTTGCTAATACCACCTGCGAGGTTTCACGATTTAAAATCTCTTCTATTTCAGAAGTACTTTTATCCAAAGTAGGTACAAGTTCTTTAAGCCGTTCCGCAAGATTTTTGGGGTTTTGTATTTGAGGAGGAATAGCATAAAGGGTTTTCGATGATACCGTACCCACTAGCAATTCTTGATTCCGGTCAAGAATTGCTCCTCGAGAAGAAGAGGTGGGAAGGCTTCGATTCCACTGCTCCCATGCTTGCTGATGGAATTCTTCGCCTCTTACCAATTGAATCCATCCCAATCTACCGATAAGTGAGATAGTTATCAATATTGCAATTACAAATAGTATAACTAACCTGGCTTTTGTTTTATGTAAATTAACATGATCTTGGGCCATTTTAAGCCTCCTTTACGCCAACAAACGCATCCCTTTCCTCGATAAATCATTGATCGCTTCGGACTTCCATAGTATCCGTCGGTTTTTTCATGTCCAGTTCTTCACGGGCCAAACGATCAATCCTTTCATGGGATTTAAGCTCTATTGCTTGCATTTCCAATTGTTGTTTTTCTTTTTGTAAACTTTCTTTTTTCTGCTCTAATTGATTGACTTCATAATTATAATGAGTTAGAAAAGCAAATTGCGCCACGGTTAAAAGTGCCAGTAGAAACACTCCTATGCCGAACCCCAAGGCTTTATAACTAGATCTCGGTTTGCTGGTAGGTAGCTCCCTTTCCCCTGTTGGGCTATTGGGATCTTTTCTAGCTGGGCTTCTTCTATGCGGTGTTGGAACAGGGACATCTTTTCTTTTAGGATACGGAATTGCCTCTGCATTCAATTTTTTCCTGGTCATTTTTATCACCCCTCTATGGGTCGTCTTTGATACCTGTTTTCTGTTTTACAATCGCGCTGCTGCCCTTAATTTCGCACTTCTTGCCCTAGGATTTTCAATCACGTCTTCCTCTCCTGGCAGTATTGGCTTTTTCGTCATAATTTTTAGTTTCGGTTTTCCTTTACATTGACAAACAGGCAAACTCGGTGGACAGATACAGGAACTAGCGAAATATTTAAAATTCCGTTTAACAATCCGGTCTTCCAATGAATGGAATGTGATGATCACGATTCTTCCACCCGGATTTAATAAAGAAATGCTTTTTTCTATCGCGTTTTCTAAATTTTGCAATTCTCCATTGACATAAATTCTGATCGCCTGAAAAGTTCTTTTAGCAGGATGAGGCCCATTTTTTCTAGCATTTTTGGGTATTGCTGCTTTAACAGCCCTAACTAAATCATCTGTCGTTCTCATTTTGTTCACTTGTCTTTCCTTGACAATAAATTGGGCAATTCTTCGAGCCCATTTTTCTTCGCCATACATTCTAATGATTTTTTCCAGTTTTTCAGCAGAAAATTCATTCAATACGGTTTCTGCCGTTAAAGCTTGGTTTTGATCCATCCGCATATCCAGGCGAGCTTTATCTTGATAACTGAATCCTCTTGAAACATTCTCCAATTGGAAGCTAGAAACACCTAAATCTAATAGAAATCCGTCAATAGAATTGATATTGAGTTGCCTCACAATACGATCTAGATTGGCAAAATTGTCTTGGATAAAATGCACTTGGGTGTCCATAGCAGGCGCTACGACTTTTTTAGCAGCATCAATAGCATCTTTATCCATGTCTATTGCCACCAAAGTCCCCCCAGGGTGTAAAAATTGAACAATGTCGCGCGCATGTCCACCACCGCCTAAGGTCCCATCTACTATAATCTTACCTGGAGCCGGATTCAGGTGTTCTAAAGTTCTTTTTTTTAATACAGGTGCATGCCAATAATTCATATAAATCACCATTATATATCAAAATCCACAATTTCTTCTGCTATATTTTCAAAAGAGTCTTCGGCTTTCTTGCTGTACATTTCCCAAGTTTCTTTACTCCATATTTCTACCCGATTAGCCACTCCAATGACTACGACTTCTTTATTTAAAGATGCATAAGCACGGAGATTAGAAGGAATAATAATCCTTCCCTGTTTATCTAATTCGCATTCGGTGGCCCCTGAAAGGAAAAAGCGGCTAAAAGCCCTTGCATCTGCTTTTGTTAAGGGGAGTTTTTGTAATTTTTCTTCTAACTTTTTCCACTCTTCCAGTGAATAAAGAAATATGCAGTGATCTAATCCCCGCGTTGCCACAAAGTAATCGCCTAAGCCTTTGCGGAATTTAGCAGGGATAATCACTCTACCCTTTGCATCTAAACTGTGATTAAACTCCCCCATAAACATATTATTCACCACTTTCTTTCACAAAGTAACCACTATCTACCACTTATCCCCACTTACTTCTTTCTTGCTTGACTTCCAAATTCCTGCCAGCTTTTAAAAAATTTTTAAAAAAAAACCACTTTTTTTGGGGGGACTTTCTGCGGGACTTTATTTTGGTTTTTTTAGGTTTTCTCTTTGGTTTTTTTGATCAAAAAAAAAACGGGAAAACCTCCCGTTTAATAATAGTAAAGTGGAACTGTGAAATTGTAATTTGAAACGCTAAAGTGAATTGGGGCTTTCTTCCCGTTCCAGGGTAATTATTTTACCTTTACATTTTGAACATTCTGGTTCCCCTGAGGCTTGAATGATTAGGCCTTGAAAGCCACAATCCGGGCAAAAAAATTCAACCAAGTTGCTCCCCTGATTCAAAAAATCGCCTCCTCAAAAATATGATGATGTTTAATGATATGATTCCAAAATTTTTAGAGGCTAACTAAAAAGGGGAACGCCTTATTTCGTCTTGGCTTATAAAACTTATGTAGCACTGTTTTATACAGCAATTGTTCAATTGCTGTATTTCGCAATCAGTTCCGTTAATTCCTTGATCGCTCTTTCCCTTTCTTGCTCATCTTGTGGGAGCTCTAGGCACTTTCGAAGATGCTGCTCTAAAACAATTTTCCCAACATTATTAACAGCTGAGCGAACTGCAGAAACTTGCATCAAAATATCTGAGCAGTACTTTTCCTCTTCCACCATTTTTTGCAAACCCTTAATCTGGCCCTCAATTCTGCGCAAGCGATTGATCAATGCTGTTTTTTCATCCACACCCAGTCCCCCCTAAACAATTGCTGTATGGTTTAACATAATGAAAAGCGCCCCCACTGTGCCGTGTAGTACGCATGTTTTGAACCTGAATTCTTCAGGTGGGTGCCCTCCTGCATGCTCGGCATGTCCTTCTGAAGGCCTATGCTACACATGCAGAGTCCAGGCTCCCTTTGTTGTTGCTGTTGGGTCAAAACATAGCGCTTATCACGAACACAGCAGGGGCGCTTAACTTGTCTAATGCGTTTTCCGTCTTTGATCAAATCATACCATACACGAATTTAAAAATCAATTGAAAATACCGGGCTTAGTCAGTTTTTCGACCCAACCTATATTTCATTTTTACTTCATTTTCTGGTTCTCAAATGAAGTTCTCTCAACTGCTTTTCTGTTACTTCCGCCGGTGCCCTCGTTAACAAACAACTCGCATTGGCCGTCTTTGGAAATGCTATGACATCTCTTATATTAGGTGCCCCAGCAAAAAGCATGACCAGTCTATCCAAGCCAAAAGCGATCCCACCATGGGGAGGCGTACCATAATCAAAAGCTTCCAAAAGAAATCCAAATTTTCTTTCAGCTTCTTCCAGGGGGATACCCAAAAATTCAAACATTTTTTCTTGTAAGGCACGATTGTGAATTCGGGTACTCCCGCCTCCGATTTCTACGCCGTCGAGCACAAGGTCATAGGCTTTTGCTCTAATTTTTTCAGGTTCTTTAGAGTACTTTTCTAAGTCCTCTTCTACTGGGCTGGTGAATGGGTGGTGGAGAGCCTTATAACGTCCCTCTTCTTTATCGTATTCCATTAGTGGAAAATCAGTAATCCAAACCAGGCGATGTTGACCTTGAGGAATTAAATTCAATTGTTCAGCCAAATGCTGGCGCAGATGAGCCAGTGAATCGGCAACAATCTCAGCCTCATCAGCTACAAAAAGTAGAACATCGCCGACAGAAGCTTCTAAACGTTTTTTAAGCTGCTTCAATTCTTCCTCTTGAAAAAATTTTGCTATAGGACTTTTGACTTCTGATTCTTCTAAAACCATCCAGGCCAATCCTTTTGCACCAAACTGTTTTACGAATTCTGTTAAACCGTCCAAATCTTTTCTAGACCACTTGTGACCACCGGGCACTGCTATTCCTTTGACCTGCCCCTCTTTTTGCACCGTTTCTCTAAATACTTTAAACTCTACTTCTCCAACCAAATCAGTAACATCTTTAATTTCAAGACCATACCGGATATCCGGACTGTCTGTACCATATTTATCTATGGCAGTTTGATAACTGATCCGTTCTACAGGAAGAGGAAGATTTATGCCCCACGTTTCTTGAAAAAGTCTATCAATCATATTTTCCATTAATGCCATAAATGCCTCTTGTTCTAAGAAAGAGACTTCAATGTCTACTTGGGTAAATTCTGGTTGCCGATCAGCCCGTAAATCTTCATCCCTAAAACACCGGGCGATTTGAAAATATTTTTCTACACCCGCAGACATCAAAAGTTGTTTGAATAGTTGAGGAGATTGAGGTAGAGCATAAAAAGAATTTTTGTGTAAACGGCTGGGAACCAGAAAATCCCTGGCTCCTTCTGGAGTACTTTTGGTCAGCATAGGTGTTTCCACTTCTATAAAGCCATGCTCATCCAAAAAATCGCGGATTGATTTTGTAATTTGATGGCGGAGTCTTAAGTTGTTTTGCATCTCTGGCCTTCTTAAATCAATATATCGATGCTTTAATCTAATATTTTCGTCCACATTGTTTTCTTTCCCAACAAGAAACGGCGGCGTGTTTGATGGATTGAGCACTTGAATGTCTTCGCAGTTCACCTCGATTTCACCGGTATAAAGGTCGGGATTAATATTTTCTTTGGTTCGGGCAATAACTTCACCTGTTATTTCTAACACATACTCTGATCTTACAGAATCCGCTTTTTCTAAGGCTTCGGGATTACTTTCAAAGTCACAAACAACTTGAACCAGCCCAGTTTTGTCTCTCAAATCTATGAATATCAATTTGCCATGATCTCTGCGATTGTCAGCCCATCCTTTTAAAGTCACTGTTTCGCCTTTATTCTCAAGGTTTAATTCTCCACAAGTATGGGTTTTTTCCATTTTTGACCCTCCTTCTTAAAGCGTGTCCTTATTCAGTGCATCGAAGCTCTGAAAGTACCTCATCTCCCGCTTTATCCAGTACAATGGATTTTTGATTTCCGGTTTTCATGTCTCTTAGCTGCAGTTCTCCTTGTTCAAGTTCTTCTTCACCAAGAATTAAACTGTATTTAGCACCGATCTTATCTGCTTTTTTCATCTGAGCTCTTATGCTTCTATTTTCATAATCCATTTCTGTTACAATGCCTTTATCTCTCAAATCATTTAATATTTTAAAGGCTTTGGTACCAACCGTTTCTCCCATAGCAACAACAAACACATCCGGTGTAATACTTTGTTCTAAATAAATCCCTTGTTCTTCCAAAGCTAGTAGTATCCGCTCCAATCCCAGGGCAAAACCCACACCAGGAGTAGAAGGTCCACCACATTCTTCCACTAGATAGTCATACCGGCCTCCACCTCCGAGGGCATTTTGCGCGCCTAAAGAAGGCATGAGGACCTCAAAAGCAGTTTTTGTGTAATAATCGAGGCCACGCACCAAGTGCGGGTTTATGCGATACGCTGTTCCTACTTCATCTAATAATTTTTTTACTTTATCTAAATGTTCCGCGCATTCCTGACAAAGATGGTCTGTTATCACGGGGACATCTTCTGCTATCGCCTCTTGACAACTTTCGCGCTTACAATCTAATACCCGCATAGGATTTGTTTTAAACCTATTTTTACAGTCGGCACATAATTGTTCCTGTTTGTTTTCAAAATACTTAACCAAATTTTCGGTATATCCTCCTCGGCATTTTTTACATCCAACGCTGTTAATTTCTAATTCCAGTCCACTCAGCCCTAAAGAATTAAAAAAATCTAAAGTGAGCTTCATAACTTCCACATCTGCTTCTGGCGCCAGGGTCCCAAACACTTCTACTCCAAACTGGTGAAATTGACGGTATCTGCCTGCCTGAGGCCGATCATATCTAAAAAACGGCCCCATATAATAGAACTTCACTGGCTGCGATTGGTTGTAGAGTTTATGTTCAACATACATCCTAGCCGCTGGAGCTGTCCCTTCCGGTCTGAGTGTTATGCTTCTGCCACCCCGGTCTTGAAAAGTATACATCTCTTTGCTCACAATATCAGTAGTTTCTCCGACACTTCTTTGAAACAGTTCAGTATGTTCAAAAATTGGAAATCTTGCTTCCTGGATGCCATATCGTTGAGCAATTTTCCTTGCGTTTTGCTCTAGTATATGCCATTTGTTAATTTCTTCAGGAAGAATATCCTTGGTTCCCCGTGGTGCCTTCGTTAACATTTCAAGCCCACCTCCACTTTTGATTTTATTTCAAGGTTATCAAATGCTTGAATCGGATTATCAAGTTAGTGCAGAATAACTTATTCTATGGCACTGCAGTGTTTAAGTGAATGCTCCTATAATGAGTAATGCCCGTAGCCCGGCATTAGAAAATCTGTCTTTCCTGTTTGGTCAGACACTGCGCAAAAGTTCAACGCAACCTAAACCCGGTATCATGGCACCATCGTTTTAAGAAAGCGGCAAGCGAAAGCATCTCATCACCAGATACGATAAATATTTTCAGATATAACTTAATAACCATTCTTTTGTTTAAAACTCAACAGGCACAACACTTTTTGATCCGTTTCTCTCTTGTGTGCTTTGCAGGGCAAACCAAAATAAACTCCCGCCCTGGCTCTAAAGCCAGGGACGGGAGTCACCCGCGGTACCACCCCAGTTAGCACCCTGTATCGCTCATTAATATAATCGGCCCTCCGCTTAAGCGCAGTTGAATCAAGTAATACAGGTGCTCGCTTATCAGGTTAACCCTTATAGGGGCACGGCTTACTCGCCCTTGCTTTCAACCGTCCAGCTCTAGGATGTCTTTCAAATGGTGCTTTTTAGAGTTCTTCCAATCGTGGAACCCTTTCCTGGCAAAAAGCCACCACTTTACTTTTCCCTTCTCTGCCGTTAAAATATATTCTTTTGTATGACAAGACTATACCTCAATATCCTCATTCTTAAAGAACATGCACAAAAATGAACACCCACAACAGACATCTAATTTAATAATATATAAAAATTGACCCAAAAGTCAATCCTCATTTTGACATGAAACCAGGATATTCGAAAAAAATTTTGCAAATAATTTTGCAGAAAAAATGATTTACAATTCCATGGAACTACTAAAAAAAGGATTCTTTTCTTTCTCTTCCCCAATAGTTGTCTTTTCACCATGGCCAGGATATACGGCCAGCTGATTTTCCAGTACGAAGAGTTTATTCTGAACCGATTCAACTAATTGTTCTTGATCACCCCCTGGTAGGTCACACCGTCCAATCCCTTGGTAAAAAAGCGTGTCTCCAGTAAATATTTTGTCATGCATCCGCAGGCAGATAGATCCGGGCGTATGACCTGGCGTATGGAGGACTTCGAGTTTCAAGTCTTCAGCTTCAATAAAATCTCCTTCTTGAAGCAAATATTCCGCTTCCGGGCTTACGATTTCAGCGCCGGTAAAAGCGGATAAATTGTGTTCTGGGTTTGTTAACATAGAAGCATCTGATTTATGAATACCTAATTTTGCACCAGTAAACGCTTTAACCTGGGCGTTAGCCCCAATATGGTCTACATGACCATGCGTGTTTATAATCCATTGAATGTCCAGGTTCAAGCTGTTGATTTTTTCATTGATTTCTTCTCCATTTCCGCCTGGGTCAATAACAATCCCTTTTTGAGTTTGCTCGCTGGCAATTATATAACAATTAGCGCCCAGTTCACCAACAACCATTTTTTCCATCAACACGACCACACTCCCTCCTATCTCAATATTTTGATTATAGCTCTTCTATTCT
>CAZARY010000073.1:0-5356 GCA_964487675.1 uncultured Clostridia bacterium
TCTAAAAAAAAGTTTTAGGTAATAAATTGAAGGGGGAACAGGAGTTTAAAATAGAAAAAAGAAAAAAATTTAGGAAAGATTTAGGAAATCTATTTCCTAGGGAGGATATTTCCAATATACCGCGAATAATGATACTATAAAGAAGAATGCTAAAAATAGGTAGAGTGTTGAAAGTGGAAGTCTAGAAAATTTTGGCTGACTAACACCAAAAACATGAAAAGAAATTTAAAAAGGAGTTGGTTGAACATGGCAGAAAAGGAAAAGAAAAATCAAGGTCAAGCTAAAGAAGAAGAAAAGAAAGAACAACAAAAAGCCACCCAGCAAAATCAAAAGGTGAGCCCAGCTAAAGGCAGTGAATCGGATGACGATATTGAGATAGTAGATGACGTGATTGCGGTCATCGCAGGGATCACCGCCAACAAGGTGGAAGGCGTAAGAAGCATGGCCGGCGGTTCTTTTGTGGGTAACATTCGTGAAGCCATTGGTAGAAAAGACCTGGCAAAGGGCGTAAACGTGGAAACCTCTGAAGACAATGAAGTCTATGTAGATATCAGCGTAATCGTACAATACGGAATGAAAATTCACGAGGTAGCGAAAAAAGTACAACAGGATGTAAGAAGTGCGATTAAATCCATGACAGGTCTTGAGGTCCCTTCCGTGGTGGTTAACGTTCATAATGTAGAGTTGGAAGAAGAGTCTCAGGAATCGTCTGAAGGGGAAGCCAAAGAGTAATGCACTGTACAATCGGACCAGTAAAGTACAGACTGTGATCTCAAGTGTAGGCTGTGATCACACAAAAACGATAAGATAGCAATAAAGGACAGAACCCCCGCCGATATCCTTTCTTTTACCGGGATATCGACGGGGATTCTTTTTGGCTTGTTTCTCCTGATGACTCGCTTTATTATGAAATTATAACGTTAAGCCTTTTACGCATTAATTTTTGTGTTTAAATATCCCAGTCTTCATGTACATCGGTATGGCACTCAAGGCAGTCTTCTTTACCCAAGGTAGGATAAGGGGCATCCTGGTGGCAGTGCAGACATTCATCGACCACAGCAGCTGGTGAATACTGCCTGGCATAACCCACTTCGAATTCTTCATTCAACATCTGGGCAGTAAATTTGGCCACATCAGCGCTCAGCCCACCACAGCGATCCCCCCGCTCCGGCGCGCCTCTGTCGTTCACGCCTGCTGCTTGCATCCACTTAGTAACAGACACATGGCACAGTGAAGAATTCACGGGCACTTGCACCAGATCCCTTCCCGGTGGCTGATACTCAGGGAAAGGAAACTGCTGATACCAGGCCATGAGCTCATCACTCAAATCCATAAAACGATCCCTGGGCAGCATCAAGCTCATCACAGACACGGCAGGTGGAATGGCTCCACAAATAGAAGCCCAGCCTGCAAGACCGCCTCGAAAAACCCAAAACGCCATGGATGGAAAATGATCATAAGGATAACCAACTTTCTCGCGCAATTCGCCGAGAAGCCCCTCGGCTACAGCAAAGCCTCAACCGCCGCCGCCATCGCCTATACCTTCTTTGTAGCCATTAAAAGCCCGATCTGCTACCGCGTCCGGGTCTAACTTCACGTATTCATACGGGTGCTCCGGTGTTTCTATTTGACCATTTTCTGCGGCTTCACCGGCTTCGTCCGGACTGCATCCAGTCAAGAAAGAGCCCAATCCACCGACTAATGTAATGCCTGCTGCGGTTGTTGCAGCACCTTTTAAAAACTGTTTACGGGAGACACCCAATTGTTCTTTGTCTCCAAATGACACTTTGTGAATTTTTTTGCTCATTTTTTATCCTCCCCTCAAACTCGTTTTCAAAATACTTTCTCCTCCGATATACATTCTTTACCCACAAACGGTGCT
Organism: uncultured Clostridia bacterium; assembly: GCA_964487675.1. Lineage (GTDB taxonomy): Bacteria > Bacillota > Natranaerobiia > Natranaerobiales > Natranaerobiaceae > CAZARY01. Next base: position 1,883 of record CAZARY010000073.1, read on the forward strand.
CGAAAAGTTGTTACATAAGTCACTTTCTTGACCTAGAAACCAACCGGCTAAAAGCCGACCGCACGTATCACTTTGTACGGTCAGGACACAACTTAATAATGCAAAAAAGCAATAATACTATTCGATATATATGATAACGCATCATTTGCTTTCTGGCTAGTTCCCTAATTCACACCTGTGTTCGTATTAATAACTGTTATATTGTTTTTTTAACCCATAATGACGGCTTTTTTGAGTTAGAGATGTCAACCGGAGTCATAAATATTTTGTATGGTTATAAATATTTTGTATGGCACGCTGGATGGTGCAAATAAAGCAAAACGAATTAAATGGTACCTAGGTGGCAGATTGAGTTTCAGTGGCAGCAGGACAAAATCAAAACAAATGCCAGTCTAATTGACAGTCAAAAAAATTACTGCTACAATTTTAAAGTATTGATTAGCGCTGACTTTCTTAAAAGAAAGGGTGAGCTTAACCATGTGTGCGTTAAAACCTGAAGACATTACTGCCAAGGTAAAGGAAAACCATGTTGAGTTTATCCGGCTGCAGTTCACCGACATCACCGGTGTTTTGAAGAATGTTGCCATCACCGCAAACCAGTTGGATAAAGCCCTAGCCGGGGAGCTTATGTTCGACGGTTCTTCCATCGAAGGATTTGTCCGCATCGAAGAGTCCGATATGTATCTCCGCCCAGACCCCCAAAGTTTCTTGATTTTCCCCTGGAATACCAACGGAGGCAAAGTAGCCCGAATTATCTGTGACATCTACGACACCAACGGCGAACCTTTCATCGGTTGTCCTCGCTGCACCCTTCAGCGCGTTATCAAAGAAGCAAAAGATATGGGCTATACCATGAATGTAGGTCCAGAAAATGAGTTTTTCTTATTCCATACCGGGGAAGACGGGGAACCCACCCTGGAAACCCATGACAAAGCCGGGTATTTCGACCTAGCACCTGTGGACAAAGGTGAAGAAGCCAGGCGAGATATGGCCATCACACTGCAGGAAATGGGATTTGAAATCGAAGCCACCCATCATGAAGTCGCACCGGGGCAACACGAAATTGATTTCAAGTACGAAGATGCCCTGGTGACCTCGGACATGATTGCCACCTTCCGCTATGTGGTCAGGACCATCGCCAAGCAACACGACCTGCACGCTACTTTTATGCCCAAGCCCATTTACGGCATCAATGGCTCCGGCATGCACACCAACATCAGCCTTTTCAAAGACGGAAAAAACGCTTTTTACGACCCGGATGATCCCAGAGGGCTGAGCAAAGACTGCTATTACTTTATCGGCGGGCTTATGCGTCACGCCAAAGCCATGGCCGCGATCACAAATCCTACAGTAAATTCTTTTAAGCGTTTGGTTCCAGGGTTCGAAGCGCCTGTTTACATAGCCTGGAGCGAGAAAAACCGCAGCCCGTTGATAAGAATCCCGGCTAAGCGAGGCATTTCCACCCGGGTAGAACTTCGAAATCCTGATCCTTCGTGCAATCCCTACCTATCCACGGCGGTAATGCTCAAAGCAGGTCTCCACGGAATAAAACATAACATAGAGCCCCCCGCGCCCATCAATCGAAACATCTATATTATGACGCCAGGAGAAATGAAAGAGCTAGGCATTGACAAGCTCCCTGAAAACCTACGGGAAGCGATGCGAGAGTTGGAGAAAAATAAGGTTATCCAAGACGCCCTGGGCCCCCATGTTTATGAACGCTACATGGCAGCCAAAGAACACGAATGGGCCAGCTACACCCAGACCATTCATCCCTGGGAAAGGGAACAATATTTGACCAAGTTTTAAGGCCGACGTTGTTTTTCAGAGCGCCACCGATCTCCTGGACCGGTAAGGCGCATCAGCCCCAACAACAAAGGAAGACCCAGAAAATAACAGGCTAGAATCTGGCCCGCGCCCACCTGAATGATGGCCAAAACCAAAGGATACTCCAGCATAAAGCTCAGATATGTGCCCACGATTACGGCATTAACCAGCACGGGCGGCAGAGGGGCCAGATAGGGTGTGGGCATGCGGCGGGTCAGCACTGCCGCGATAAATGTTGCCAGGGTGCCAAAAACTATGTCTATAAGGCCCAGGCCGCCGAAAATATTGGCGATCAAGACGCCCAGAGCTAGGCCCGGAACCCCATAAGCAGAAATAAAAGGAAGCACCGTAAGTGCTTCCGAAACCCGCACCTGAAAAAGGCCGTACGAAACTGGCGCCAGAAGCAGGGTAATGGCTACGTATATCGCCGCGATCACTGCCACCCGGGCTATATATTGGGCTGGGCTTTCTTGCCATTTTTTTGATCGCATTTCGAACACGCTCCTTGTTTTTTGATGACGCAGGGTCGCCGCGACCTGCAAAATTTTATTTCCAGCTTAATTATATTTATCTCAATTTTTCCCTTTTTTATTATCCTTTGATTATATTCACTTGATCTATATTTATTTTCATCTTATTTTTCCCCTATTCTCTCAATTCCATTTCCTTCACCGCATCCGGGGTCAGGTAGATGACCTCATCACAGGCCTCCACTAAATCGTGGTGGGGCTTAATCTCCGGGCTGTAAAAGAGGTAAGCGATGATGCCTTTGTCCTTGGCCATTTGGATGGCGGGCACAAAATCGCTATCGCTCGAAATCAAGGCAATATGAGTTATCTTTTGCTCAAAAGCCGATCGTGCGATATCCAAGGCCATGAGCACGTCCACTTTTTTTTGCTCAAAAATAGGGGTTTCTTCCTTTGTGTTTCCCCGGTAGGCTAAGCTGCCCAAGCGCACTTCTGAACGGGGTAAGCTGCTAATTTTATTGAAGAACCGCTGTTTTTTACTGAAGCGTTCTTTCTCTTCCTGACTGGGTGGATTGCCCTGATAAGGCAAACAATGATAGTAATAAGTCCGGAGCCGGGGAATCATCACCTGACGGCTGACCCAGCTGTAAAGCTGGAGGTAGTCAATTTTGGGCTCGCCCAGCCGGGCAAAAACCTTTTCCAAAAAACCCCCATCCACGAATATGTTGAGGGTCTGTCGGTACGTGTACAAACCCGTCTCACCCCCTCTCCGACAAATAATCTTGGCAGCAATCATTGAGCGCTCAGTACTAAAACTCAACACAGCCAGGGCAGTCAAATACTGGGGCACGCAACAATACCCTTTTAAAACTTGGCGTCAGTTCTATACAGAATTCACTTTGGTCCACTTTAGATAAAATAATCTCGCAGCAAATAAATACAGCAAATAAATTTGGGGCCGCCGCGCGGCCCCACTCCCGGATTTTGTCCTGCCATCCATTTAAGAACGGCAGGAAGTATTTTGGAAGTACCCCATTTTCCAGCTAAATTGTAACATGCGAAGCCGGAAAATTCAATAGATGGGCAGCGCAATTTTGTGATTTTTTTCTTTTTTTATACGGTTTTTGATACGTCCTTTATACGTTTTGTATTCTTCTTTCCTTATTCTTTCCTTGTTCTT
>CAZARY010000073.1:5456-9757 GCA_964487675.1 uncultured Clostridia bacterium
TTCTTTCCTTGTTCTTCCCTTGTTCTAGCTTAATCACTTTTTCTCATTTTTGTCTTCCCCTATTTTTCTCTTATTATTTTTCGATTTCTCTGCGGTTGCAAAAAATCCTGCTAACTGCAAAAAATATCTACTCCGCCTTCTCACAGCATGTTTGAGGCAGTACCTTGAAAAGATAATATAAAAACGCAATTCCAATGCCATGTGGTGAAGGAAAATAAAGGTACGACATACAATTTATCTAGAAGAGGAAAAAAATCGAGTGATTATACAAGAAGGAGCAGGATGATTAGGCAAATATCAAAAGGAGGACTGCAGCCATGCATGATGATAGCAATTTGGGGGCTAACGGTGAGAAGCAGCATACCCGCGCGGACTCCCACGCTGTGCCAATATTGATTCGAAACGGTATGCTTCTCACCATGGAACCGGAACATGCACCTGGGAGCGCGGGCATCCGCCGCGGCGAGGACGTGCTGCTGGAATCAGGTAAAATCAAGCAAATCGGTCCAAACCTGAACACCCCGCAGGGGGCGCGTATTATTGATGCCACCGATAAAATTGTTATGCCAGGGATGATTGACGCCCACACACACTTGGGGATTGCCGAAGAAGGCATTGGTTTTGAAGGCAGCGATTTCAATGAAATGACCGGTCCAGTTACACCGGAAATGCGAGCCATTGATGCCATTAATCCCTACGAAGAAGGCTTGAAAGACGCCTGGAGATGCGGGGTCACCTCTGTATTGGCTGGTCCGGGCAGCGCTAATGTAATCGGGGGGCAGTCCGCTGCCATGAAAACCTACGGTGATGTTATTGATCGAATGGTAATCGTAGAACCTGCAGGCGTTAAGGTTGCTTTTGGAGAAAATCCCAAACGGGTTTACAGTGCCAAAAGTAAAAGCCCATCCACCCGGATGGCCACTGCCGCTTTGCTGCGAAAGGCCTTGCTTGAGGCCCAAGATTACAAACGAAAATGGGATGAATACCACGAACAGGTGCAAAAAAGCAGCGCCACTCAAACAGACGATCATGGGTCAAAGGGATCAGATTCTGAAGAAGGAACCGCGCCTGAGGAAAAAGAGGGCAGTTCTGAACAAAAAGAGGAAAACAGCAAAAGCGCCCAGGGAACAAAACCCATTCCACCCGATCAAGACTTGCAAAAAGATATCCTGGTAAACGTTTTAAATCAAGTACTGCCTTTACGGGCTCATGCCCACCGGGCTGACGACATCATGACCGCGGTGCGGATAGCGCGGGAATTCGATATCTTGCTCACCATAGAACACGCCACCGAAGGACACAAGGTGGCAGAAGAGCTCAAAGTGGATAATATTCCCGCCGTTGTCGGACCCAGCTTAACCAGCCGGCTCAAGGTAGAATTGAGAGAACGCACTTTTGAAACGCCCCGAATTTTATTTGAGCACGGGGTAAAATTCGCAATCACTACAGACCACCCAGTCATCCCCATCTATACGCTGCCTCTCTGCGCAGGCATGGCAGTCCGTGAAGGGCTCCCTTGGGAAGCCGGGCTCAAAGCCATTACGCGAAATGCCGCGGAAATTGCTGGCATCAGTCACCGTGTAGGCATCTTGAAGGCAGGTATGGACGCCGATGTGGTTATATTTGGAGGGGATCCCCTCCAGGTGGATGCCGCCCCCGAACACGTATTTATTAACGGGTATGAAGTGATTGCGCCTCATAACCGGTAATTCTTTCCTGGCAACAATAAATATAGGGGGAAGATCGGTGTCCCCTTCCAACCAGGGTGATGCCCACCGTTTCTGCAAGTTCCAGGGCCATGCTGGTGGGAATACTGCGGCTTGCCAGTACGGGTACGCCGCCCCCTATTGCTTTTAGTACAATATCTGAGGAAAGGCGTCCTGTGGTGATCAGGGCGCTTTTTTCCAGGTTAATTTTTTTAAGCACAGCCGCACCGATGATTTTATCAATAGCATTATGCCGCCCCACGTCTTCCTGAACCTCTACGATTTTATTTCCATCCACCAGGGCGGCAGAATGGAGCCCACCGGTTTCCTTGTACCGTTCCGCCCTGTGGTGCATTTCGGCAATAGAACTGCGGAGCACATCCGGGTTAATTTTAAAATCGGAATCAATCTTTTCTCCTTGAAGCGATTGGCTTTGGATAACGCTGCCGCTCCCGCAGGCGCTGGGAATAATATGTCCCAGGGTTAATTCCGCTTCTGGTATTTTTTGAGCAATCCGCACGTAGATTTTTCTCATGTCGTCGCAGGCCCCAAGCATATGGATATCCACCAGGGAGTCCACCAGCCGTCTAGCTGTCAGGTGGCCCACTGCCAGTTCTTTTAAATGAGCAGGGGTACACATAAATGTGGTCAGGTGTTTCTCATTGACGACCAGGTCCACAGGCCTTTCTTCACTTACAGGTGGTTTTTTGACATTTCTGTGGCTATTGATGAGTCAGCCCCCCTCTCCCGGTTCATAAAAGTTTTCTCCGGCATGTTTTTAGATGGGTATAAGAGAACAATCAGCGATGATCACTATAAAACATTAATGCCCGTACTTGAGTCGAAACTCAATTTTATCCGCCAGCTTGGCCGCGTATTTTTCTTTCATGTGACGTTCCGAATACAAGTAGGTCAAACCCGTAAAAGCGGTCACCGTTTTGATGTCCTGATAATCCGGATGTGATTGCATCTCTTCTAAAGTTTGCTCAAGTTCGGTGTGGTCCATGAAAAAAGGGAATTTGTTAAACACTCGGATATCTGTTGGTCGGGGGTATTTACGACAATCCTCCCGGACCATACTCGCTATCAAAGCCGGGTTGTCTCCTTCTTCCATCCTTATTAATATGCTAGCATATTCTTTCGTCATGTACAATTCACTAATCAAGTAAGTGCCTTTGCTCCCCGCTAATAATTTGATGTCTTCTGCCTCCAAGTGTTCTTTAATGCCAGATAATAATGTTTTGCCGTCGCTTGCGTAAACAAGCACCGGTTCTTCTTCCTTATTGTCTTGGGTATCTGGCCTATCCATGATGCTGGCACTGGCTTCCTCCTGCCTGGACGCTTCTTGCTCTTGAGCAAGGCGAAATATTTCAGCGGTGGTGGTTAAAGAGCGGCTGCTGGATTTATTTCGTATTTTTGCCAGGGCGGCTTTCAAATCCGATTGTGCAAATTGATAAACCTGCGCTTCTGCCATTTTCCCACCTCCTGGGTTTTAAGGAATACTAATTTTCATCCATTGATCCTGGTTTACCCGCGTTGATCTTTATATCCACGTATTTTTACAGGTCAACGTAGCCTCAGTCAATGAGTTGGGAGGGGTCCTGACCCCTCCCACTTAAGTTAATAAAATTGCCGGGCTGACCCATGTTTGTGGTCGATTGACGCGTAGACACTCTTAGCGGGCACCTTATGCGTTTGCTTGACAAGTATGCTCTATTTACGGTAAGAGCCCTTTTTCTTCCAATTCGTCGGCAACGTATCCTAGATTTAATGCTTCTAAGGTCTCTCTTGTGGGCGCACCGGTTTCTTCATCCCAGCCCATTTCCCTGTAGAATAGGGTTAACGCTCTTTCCATGTCATTTCGGTCCATTTTTATTGTCCCTTCTTCAAAAGGTTCCATATCGGGATCCATTTCGAATACCCAATCGGCAATTACATCGTGCTCGCTGCGCATATCAATGGTGCCCATTTGTCTTACGGTAAGGGCTCTGTGAAGGGTAAACAATCTTTCCCCCAGTCGGTCGAGCTCTTCTTCTGAGTACGCTTCGCCGGTAGCCACACTTAGAAATTTGGCTTCCATGGCGGTATCGCCGCGGTAATTCCATTCTTTTCTCGGCGAAGCATGCATGGGCCACATCCAGTTGCATAGAGTCAGTGAGTCGTGGAGCAGATTGCGGATAATGCTCCACTTGGCATACTTGGCCTTGTATTCGTTTACAGGCGTATAATTGGCCGGTGGATCGATGGCATCTTTAGAACCTACAATTTCTTCCACAATTTCTTCCTGGATTTCGTGGGGCAGGCCGCTTCCTTCCAGGTTCACGTGCGTATGCAGTTGAGCATCCCGGTTGAACATGCAGTTGATCAAAGCCCCCACCTGACCGTAAGTTTCGTTGGCATGGTGTCTCGGATATCCGAACTTGTAATTCCACATGTTAAATATACCATACTCATCACCGTGCCAGTAGTCATCACCGAAGTTCCACTCTGTAGCAACCCAGTAAGACCCTTTGCCTAATGTGGCTCCAAACTCACCTTCTTTAAATGCAATTCGACGATAAAAATCCTTCAAGAAGGCTGGGTCACCCTTTTCCA
>CAZARY010000074.1:0-1618 GCA_964487675.1 uncultured Clostridia bacterium
TTAAAATATTGGAAGATAACGGCATCAAGGCCTTTCAAGATATGGGCGAAGCTGCCCGGGAAATCGTGCGCCTGGCAGAAGAAAACAAAGGCGGAGCCAGCAAAGGGGTGAATGAATAATGAGCATATTATTGGATAAACATAGCAAAATCATGGTCCAGGGCATTACTGGACACCAGGGAAGCTTTCATACCAAACAAATGCTTCTTTACGGCAGTCAAGTAGTTTCAGGAGTTTCCCCAGGTAAAGGGGGACAAGAAGTAGAAGGGGTCCCCGTTTTTAACAGCGCCAGTGAAGCAGTGGAAAAAACCGGTGCCAACGCTTCGGTCATATTCGTACCGGCACCCTTTGCTAAAGATGCTGTTTTTGAGGCGATTGATGCCGGGATTAAGCTCGTGGCTATCATTAGTGAGCACGTCCCATTACAGGATGCCATGGAAGTTATGGCTTTTGCTGAAGAAAGGGGCGTTACTATTGTAGGTCCCAATACCTTTGGCGTTATCACACCTGGACAAAGCAAAATTGGCATTATGCCCAACCAAAATTATACCCCCGGTAATGTGGGCCTGGTAGCTAGAAGTGGAACGTTGAGTTACCAGATCGCTAATGGGCTCACTGAAAACGGCATCGGCCAGAGCACGGTGATAGGATTGGGAGGTGACCGTGTGGTTGGATGCGAATTTATCGATATGCTGAAGCTTTTTGAAAAGGATCCCCAAACTGAACGGGTCGTTATGGTGGGCGAGATTGGTGGAACTACGGAAGAAGCCGCCGCTGAGTTCATTAAATCAGAGATGCGCAAGCCGGTGTATGCTTACATCGCCGGGAAAAGCGCTCCGGCTGGTAAGCGCATGGGCCATGCGGGCGCTATTATAGAAAGAGGCAGGGGCACGTTTGCCTCAAAAGTTTCAGCTCTGGAAAATGCAGGAGTCAAAGTAGCTGAACTCCCTTGGGAATTAGTAGGAATAATGAAAGAAGATATGAAATAATTGCGGCATTCATAGGGGAGGGGATTAATTTATTGGAGAACCATCAAGCGATCACTTTAAGAGAAATGACGATTGAGGATTATGAACAGGCCTTCAGCATATGGGAGCAATCCGATGGTATATGCATTAATGAATCCGATTCAAGGGAAAATATTTGGCTTTTCCTGCAGCGGAACCCCGGCTTAAGTGTAGTGGCAGAAAATGGCGGAAAAATAGTTGGAACAGTCCTAGGTGGGCATGATGGCAGGGTGGGAATGATATATCATTTAGCTGTTATGCTCCCGTTCCGCGGCCAAGGCATAGCGTGGATGTTGGTTGAAGAATGTTTGAGACGCTTATCGGAAGTAGGGCTTAACAGGTGTTATATTCACGTTTTACGAGATAATCAACCGGCTATCGAATTTTGGGGTAAAAACAATTGGCAGCTAAGAGAGGATTACCATGTTTTTTTCCGAGAACTGCAGGATGAACAAGAAAGGCAGCAAGAGGGTGGTGGCAACACAGAATCTAGAAACGGCTAAAATAAACACAAAAAGGCCCGGCGAAAAAGGGTAATTCTTTTCTTCGCCGGGCTTTACTTATTCTGATTATTTTTACGCTTTCTGATGCCTTCTTTATTATATGTTGCAT
>CAZARY010000074.1:1718-9725 GCA_964487675.1 uncultured Clostridia bacterium
ATAAGGGGATAAGGGGATAGCAATAATGTTATTTTACAAGTCATTTAGACCGTTAGAAACTGCCTTGCAGTGCTTGAAGTTGCTCCAGGTAAAACACCGGCCCATCTATACAAACGTATTTTTCCCCGATATTACAACGGCCGCATTTCCCTATGCCGCACTTCATTTTGTATTCCAAGGTGGTGATGACCTGGTCGGGTTTGAAATTCAGCTTTTCCAGGGTTTGTAGCACAAACTTTATCATGACGGGCGGGCCGCAAGTGATGGCAATGGTCCCCTCTGGGTTTGGTGCCAACTCTTCTAGATATTGAGGGACAAATCCCACATATCCATCCCAGCCGGGAGCCTGAATATCAGAAGAAAGGTAGATGCTGATGTTTTCGTCATTTTTCCAGGTTTCAAAGAGATCTTTTTTAAACACTAAATCCTCCGGTGACCTGGCCCCATAAATTAACTGCAGCGCTCCAAAATCCTCTTTATTTTCACAGGCATGAAAGATAAGAGGTCGTAAGGGCGCAAGGCCTATACCGCCGCCGATAAAAAGTAGGTGGTTTCCTTTCATGTCTTCTAGGGGAAATCCATTCCCGTAAGGCCCTCTGATGCCTAATTCTAATCCTTCTTCAGCTTCGTGGAGGGCATGCGTTACCCTGCCCACGTCTTTTATGCTAAACTCCATCTCTTCTTGGCTGGGGGAAGAACTGATAGAAAAAATAGCTTCTCCCACGCCAAAAAGCGAAAGCATGGCGCATTGCCCCGGTATAAATGAAAATCCTTGTTCAGGTTTTACCCGGAATGTTTTAACGTCCGAAGTTTCTTCACGTATTTCCGTTATGGTTGCTTTTTCAGGAATGAAAGGATCATTTCTCAACTTTTTCCCCTCCAATCTTCTCCAGTACGGTATTGATGGAAATTCCTACAGGGCAGTGTTTTAAACATCTTCCGCATCCAACGCAGCCAAAAATCCCATTTGTTTTTGGCAGGTAATTTAGTTTGTGGAAGAAACGATTTCGAAGCCTATCCTTTTTATTCATCCTGGGATTATGCCCTGCTGCCATTTCACTGTAGTTGCAAAACATGCAGGAATCCCATTTGCGATACCGGGTGCCAGATTGACCGCGATAAAAGTCCTGGATATCAAAACAGTGACAAGTGGGACAATAATAAGTGCAGATGCCGCAGTTTAAGCATCGCATAGCTAACTCGTCCCAAATGGGGGATTCAAACAGCTCTTCCATTCGATCCCGGGTTTTTTCCAAAGAAATGTCTTCTTGGCTCGATTCGTCTGAATGGCTAACTCCTGAAACTTCTTCCCCCAGGGCTGCTTTTAACGATGGGGGAGGGTCCGAAATTTCTTCCAGCCGATCAGCCAACTGACTGTCTTTTTCGGTACTTTTTATTAGTTCTTGAAGTAACTGTTCACCTTTCTCACTGGCTGCTTGGAGATAAATCGGTGAACTCTCCTGGTGATTTGTTTCCGTTTCTTTATCCTCTTTAACCAGGATGATATCGGCGCCCGAAGGTACGTGTTTATTTACCCCAAATTTTCCGCAGAAGCAATATATACTTTCGCTTTCGCAGGGTGTGGCAATGGTTAAGGTTTGCTCTCGGCGCTTACGGTATCGGGTGTCCTCGGGCTCGGATAAAAACACCTCATCCAGCATATTGAAACTAGAAAGGTCGCATGACTTGATCCCCAAAATGACATGGGTTTGGTCTTCCACTTTTTCCGGTGTAAAATCCGCTGAATCACCTTGCCTAAAAAACCTTAAAAGATATTCGGTTTCAGGCAGCAGGAAGCCTTTTGGCGGCATTAAAACAGGTTGGTTTTTAAACAGTGTTTGATTAATGCTGCTTTCTAATGCTTCTAAATTTTCCTTGCCTGTGTGTTCTAAGGAGAAAAACCGATCGATCCCTTTTTCATCCGGTGCTGGGTAGTGCACCTGGTAATCAGAAAGATGGCTTTTCATGGCTTTTAACAGGTCCGTTATTGATTGGCACTTTATGACTAAACTCATGATCTGGCCTCCTTTTCAAAGGGGTCGGGATCATTTTCCTTTGCCTGGGCCAGGGGCGTAGGCTCCTCGTCTATCCCTGGTCGAAATTCTCCGTACAGTGCTTCTATATCCTGGATCAATTTTTGGTGCAAGAGATGCAGGGGAATTTGCTCCGGACAAACGCGTTCACACTCACCACAACCCACGCAGCGATCTGCCACATGAAAAGCCCGTATTAGGTGATAAAACTGGTGTTGTGCCAGTTGATCAGTTGCCCGATCCATAAACATGGGCGTTTCCCTGTCAAATACACATTTCAAACAGGTACAAACGGGACAAGCATTTCGACAGCTAAAACAGCGGCGACAATTATTAAGGTAAATTTGCCAAAAATTCAACCTTTCTTCTCTGGGCATTTTTTCTATATCTTCAACAGCTTTACGCAGTTCTATTTCACCCGTATCTGAACCTGCGGGTTGCTTAAATGAGGGGTCGATTTGTATCATTTCGTGAACATTATTTGGTTGTTCAGGAAAATTATAGGCACAAACGCGACAAAATGGAGATGTGATGTCTTCGTAAGGAATTTCCCTGCCCGTCTCACGATCTACTACTTTTTCATCCTGAAAGTCCAGGTCTTTTGCTTCGGGTTCTTCGCCCAGGGCCTCAGCTAGTTTTTGCCTGTGAATCATACCGGGGCATTCTACCCCGATGAGGTATAATTTTTCATAGTCCACGCGTTCCTCTTTTAAAAGTTGATTTAACGCTTGATAATCGCATCCTTTTACAAATACGGCTACTTTTTTCCCTTGGAGGAATAGGTCAAGAAAGTAGTCTTCTGTTAGATATTTAGATAAGGCTTTGCCCGAAAAGCGATCAAAGAGAAGTTGTGAAGCTTCCGATTCCGTAGTAGCTATATGAGGTACGGATTGCGTATTCAATTCTCCACGGGCAAAACCCAAGACCGCATCAACCTCACCTTTTTTCAGCAGTTCTTTGGCGATTCTTTGCATTTCACTCGCTATTGCTTGCATCGCAGATCCCTCACTTCTTCAGCTGGTCCTAAATTTTTCAATTGGTCAGTGAATTCTTCCACGGTACGCTTAAATTTTGCGCCCTCGTTTCCGGAGATCCACCGTACCATAAGTCGGTTGGGGTTTATTCCCACAAAGTCCAGCAAATTTTGCAGCAGCGTCATGCGCCTTCGGGTATGATAATTCCCGGTCGAATAATGGCAGTCACCGGGATGACAACCAGCGACCAGCACCCCATCAGCACCATTTTGGAAAGCGCGCATCACCAGACCAGGATCTACCCGGCTCGAACAAGGGACCCTGATCACCCGGATATTTTCCGGATAGGTCAACCGGCTGGTACCGGCCAGATCTGCCCCTGCGTAGCTGCACCAGTTGCAGCAAAACGCTATAATTTTCGGTTCAAAGTTTCCCTGGCTCATAGGCTATCCACCTCCGCTAGTAATTGTCTATCTGTAAATCCACCCAGGTCCATGGCGCCGCTCTTGCAGGCACCAGCGCAGGCACCGCATCCTTGGCAAAGGGCCCGGTTAACGTAGGCAACTACCCGCTGGTATTCTACGCCGTTACGTTTTTCAGTGATATAATCTTTGGTAATGGCTTCATAGGGACAAACGGACTCGCACTGCATGCAGCCGCTGCAAATCTCCTGATCCACCATGGCCGTGGTGGCAATGCTCATAATTTCATCGTGATTTAACAGCGAGATGGCTTTTGAAGCAGCCCCACTTGCCTGGGCTACTGCCTCCGGGATGTCTTTAGGGCCCTGGCATGCCCCTGCTAAAAAGAGGCCTTGTGCCTGGGTTTCTACAGGACGAAGTTTTGGATGCGCTTCAGAGTAAAATCCAATGCTGTCCGCAGCCAAACCAAGGGTGCGGGCTGTTTCTGCTGCTTCTGCCTTGGGCTGGGAACTGGTGGCAAGCACCACCATATCAGCAGCAATTTCTATCAATTCCCCTAAGGAGCTTTCGTAGCCACGAACAAGTAATTTTCCATTATGAGGGTCGACTCGGGAAACCTGACCCCGGAAAAATGTGGTTCCTTGGCGTCTGGCCCGCTCGTAAAATTCTTCATAATCTTTTCCTCCGGTTCGGACATCAATATAAAATACATAGCTTTGACTCTGGGGCAGTTTTTCTTTTAACAACACCGTATGCTTGGTGGTATACATACAGCAAATCTTCGAGCAATGGGGGTTCCCTTTGCTGTTGTCCCGGGAACCAACGCACTGAATAAATACGACATTATGGGGGGGCTTGCCATCAGAAGGGCGAAGGACTTCTCCGCCAGTTGGTCCTGAGGCATTCAGTAAACGTTCAAATTCTATACTGGTTAAAATATCGGGGCTTTCCCCGTAGCCAAATTCGGATAATTCGTGAGGTTTCATCACATCAAAACCCGTTGCTGTCACAATGGCGCCATACTCTTCTTCCAGAATTTCGTCTTCTTGTTCATAGTCGACTGCATCCACAGGGCAAAGCTTCTGGCATACGCCGCATTGTTTCCCCTGAAATTGGCGGCAGTTTTCCCGATCAATTACAGGTTTATTGGGAACTGCTTGGGGAAACATGGTATAGACTGCTTTTCTTTGGCCGGTCCCCTCATCGAACTCATTAGTGACTTTTTGGGGACATTTTTCCATACAAATGCCGCAACCAGTACAGTCATCGTAATGGATGCTTTTTGCCTTTTGGCGAATTTTTACTTGAAAGTTGCCAACGTAACCTCCGACTTCTTCTACTTCAGCAAAGTTGATTAAATTGATATTCGGATGGTTAGCAACTTCTACCATTTTCGGAGTAAGGATACAGGCAGAACAGTCTAGAGTAGGGAAAGTTTTATCCAGCTGAGCCATTCGGCCACCGATGGATTGTTCTTTCTCCACCAAATCTACCGGATAACCGGCTTCTGCAATATCTAGGGCTGCCTGTATGCCGGCTATGCCACCCCCTACAACTAACGCCCTTTTAGTAATAGATAAAGGCTCTGGGTGTAAAGGAACGGCATAGTAAATTTTTGCCACAGCCTTTTTCATTAACTCCAAGGCTTTCTTAGTGGCTTCTTGTTTATTCGGATGAACCCAGGAGCACTGTTCCCGGATATTCGCTATCTCCAAGAAATACGGGTTCAATCCTTTTTTCTCTATTAGTTTTTGAAAGGTGGGTTCATGCATTCTGGGAGAGCAGGATCCGACCACGATTCTATCAAGCTGATATTCATCAATGGCCTCCGATATTTCTCGCTGCCCGACTTCAGAGCAAAGGTATTGAACATCTTGAGAAAACACCACCCTCGGCATGCTTTTAATTTCTTCCGCGACTTTTTCCACATCTACAGTCTTTTTTATATTGGTTCCGCACCAACAGATAAAAACGCCTATTCGCATGGCTCTACGTCCCTCCTCTTGATAGTAGATACCTCACTGTTTCTCAAGGTAAAAGAATTAACACTGCATAAGCCTCATAGCAGGTAAATATACAAGCAAGTAGTTATGAATGGGGTGTGACAAAATTGTCAAAGGCCCAATCGGAAAAGTGACCGGGAATAATATGCTTGTTGTAAAAGCCTAGTTGCTTATCTGCCATGTTTTCTCATAAAGGCCATGATAGCCTGTCTGGGGACACCCCTGGTTTCTAAGAACGCTACTTGCTCGCCTTCTCTTTCCCGAATGGTCATCACGCGAAGCCCTTCCATAACCTTGGCCGGGTCTAAATCTCGTGGGCATCGAGCGGTACATGCCAAACAGGATGCACAGATCCAAAGCGTTTTACTTTTTAATATTTGATCAAACAATCTTAACTTTGCCAACAGCATAACCTGGTGGGGATAATAATCCATGTATTCGGTAAAAGGACAGCCTGAAGTGCACTTTAAACACTGGTAGCAGTCATCAATATCTGTCCCGGTTATATCTTTTAATTCCTCTAGATCTTTTGGGTCAGCTGTTTTTCTTGGAAACTCCATAATATACCCTCCTATACGATTTAGCGGTTAATTTTCAAAACGCATTTTTAAGAAATCTTTTGCGCACGGCGCTGTTTCAGGTAATCTTTACCCCCAAATGCCCGGATAAAAGGTGTGGATATATAATTGATAGGGATGGGTTCCCCTATTTGTTCCATGTCTGCCGGCGGGTTTTCTTGACAATATTCCAGATTGTGCTTGCACAAGGGGCAAGCCGTTATTATCTCTGTGGCTCCGGCCTGTTTAGCTGAATTGATGATACGGTAGGAAATTTTGGTGCTGACGTTTTCGTCGCTGTAGATATGATAAGCGCCGCAGCAATCCGTTCGATAGGCAAAATTCACAGGTTCACCACCCAAAGCTTCGATAAAACGTTCAACCATGGCAGGCGCCTCTGGATCAGTGAGCTGCATGTCTTCTTCTGGTCTGAGGAAGAGGCAGCCGTAATATGTGGCAATTTTATCGCCTTCTAAAGAGTGAGTGGTATGGGCTGTAACTTCCTCCAGGCCCACATAGTCTCTAAAAATTTCCACCAGGTGCAAAACCTTAATATCTACTGGATAGGTAGGGTCATCATATTCATCGGCCAAATATTTTTCGACTCGCTGCCTGGCTTCTGAATCCTGAACAATTCTATTGTGGGCCCTTTTAAGCACATGATAGCACGCACTGCAGAGGGTTAATAATCCGTCACTGCCCTCGTCAGCAGTATTTTTAACTGCCCTGGCGGTGGATAAAAGGGAAAAGTAATCGTCTACGGTTAAGGGGTATACTGCACCGCAGCATTCCCATTCAGGCAGCTCTTCTACGGTGAATCCCAATTTTTCCAGGAGCAGCAATGATTCGTTTTCAAACTCTTCTTCCTGGGCACGTACCGTACAGCCTGGGAAATAACTTAGTTTCATAGAATCAACTCCTTGACTTTTAAATTTTGACCCATTTGACCCAAGTTAAATATTAGTTACACATTGTAGCCCTTGTAGTTGGCTTCTTTATTCCTTGTAAAGCTTTGTAATAATTATCTGAAAAAAGTAACTACTCTAAAATAGTTCGACAGGCAGTTTATTAATCCCTTCAGTGTGAATGAAATCACTTAATTTAAGCATGCAGATTATAATAATTATCTTTTTATTATCGCTACTTAATAATTTATCATTTTTAATCAATCGTATAAATAATTTTTTAAAATTTGTGACTTTGCTGTTTATGACTTTTATTGATAAGAAATCTATAATGTAATGAATGTAATCATATAAAAAGTCCCACAATCATTACTGTTATCAAAAAAATATAACTGGCAAATTAAATCAAGCTATGAGGTATGAGGGGTGGCAAAACTAAAAGCTCAGGTTTTCTTGAGATATCAAAGAATCCCTGGGTTTTCGTTATAGAAGAATTTGACTGAATATGATATTATCAGCATTAGGTATGAAGTAGGTGATAGAGGGAAATGGAAGCAGTACACAGGAGAAATTTTGGACAAAATACGTGGTGTTTTTATTAATAGGGCTTTTAAATGGAAATAGATGTTTCGTGAAACTAGAACCATTATTTTTCGGGAGGTGGCGTACATAATGAAAGGGAAGTCGATTATGGTTGCTGTGGTTGCATTGATTGGGGGTTTTGTTTTAAGCCAAGTAGGGTTGGCCGGTGCCCTAGGAAACTTTGATACACCAGGTTCACCGGGGTCTAAAGAGGACCCAGTGATCACGCTGAGCTACGTGGAAAATGTACTTAAAACAGAGCTCAAATCAGAACTCGAAGAATCGATGACGGCGGAAATTGAAAACAGGTTAGGAGGTTTAGAAGGGATAGAAGAAATCGATGATTTGACTCGCCAGGACATGGACGCATTTGAAGTGGTAGAAGTCGAAGCAGGTGAAACGATCATCGGGGGTGCCAGCGCTGAAATGATATTAAGAGCAGGGCGCGGCGAAGCTGTCGTTTCCCCCGCGGGAGGTATAGCAGATATGACTGGAGGCGAAGATTTAGGCCAGGGAAAAGAAATTCCATCA
>CAZARY010000075.1:0-9721 GCA_964487675.1 uncultured Clostridia bacterium
GTTGGTAATTATTTACTGCCGGGAGGGATAGTGGATCTCTAATATGCATGCCGGACATGGCATCTAACATCAAAGCCAAATCTTCCACATCCCTTGCCATGGGTCCATTGAGCGATAGGTTATAGAATGGAAAATTAGACGGTCCCTGGGCAACAATTCCTGGACTCGGTCTTAATCCCACAATAGAGCAAAAAGAGGCAGGCATTCTTAAACTTCCTCCAAAATCGTTCCCTGTGGCCAGGTGTATTTGCCTTGAAGCCAGGGCTGCCCCAGAACCTCCAGAAGAGCCTCCGGGAGTCTTCTCTTTATTCCAGGGGTTTTTTGTGGTGCCAAAAACCTCATTGAAAGTATGGCCCCCAGCAGCAAATTCTGGGGTATTTGTTTTTCCAACAACTATACCGCCTCGCCGTTCTAAAGTTTCTACAATTATATCGGAAAAATCAGGTACATAATTTTTAAAGAGCGGCGAGCCGTAGGTGGTGCGGACCCCTTTAACCTCATTGGTATCTTTTATGGCAATGGGTAAGCCTGCCAGGATCCAAAATGGATCATTTTTTGGCGGGGTTTTTTTGGTTACCTCTCGTGCTTGTTGTTTTGCTCTTTCACCGCAAACCGTTGTGAATGCATTGATTTCTTCATCGGTTGTTTCAATTTTTTCAAGCACTGCTTCTACCACTTCTTCAGGGGAGATTCTTTTGGATTGCAGTTGAGTTACTGCTTTCGTGGCACTCATTTCGGTTAATTTTTCCATATCTTCCATATTTTCACCTCCATTTAATCAAGTAGTAGCTAATCTCAAAGCATTGAACACGAGTCAACAAAACTCAGTTAATCTAATAAATGACTACTTTATTTGTTCTATTTCTATGTTTTCTATTCCTTTAAACCGTTGATTATTTTGTTTTATCTGCACAAATCTATAGGGGATTTGTTGTTGTTTATCTAAGCGCTTTAAGTCATGAACTAAAAATATTGTTTAGGCGAATATTGATTTTTTTAATGTATGGAATGTGATATAATATTAACAATAATGAGGCTTCTATTTAGATATTGGGGGTGAACAATATGCCTGGCAATGATCGCCCCGGAGATAAAACCAAACAGTATCAGTTTAAAACCTCTGAAGAAATGGACAAAAAGGAAGTTATCCTCTATGTCTATAAAGCATTAAAAGAAAAAGGGTATAATCCTATCAACCAAATTGTAGGTTACCTCATAAGTGGTGATCCCGCCTATATAACAAGTCATGACAATGCCAGGGATGTGATTAAAAAAGTTGAACGGGATGAGTTATTAACGGAAATCGTGACGTTTTATTTAAACAAATATGAGGAACAACTATGATGGGCATCATAATGTAGTCGTTGTGGGAAGCTTTAGCAATAAAATGAAAAAATCATTCTAAACTTCAGGCTTTAATATTTTTGATAAAGGATTGCCCTCAGTCACCTCCAAAGAGTCGTTGGTAAAATTTACGCCCCCAGCTGATTATTCATGGAATAAAATAGGGTGAGAGTAAAATGAATAATAGACAGGTGAAAAGCAAAGGGCAAGATCTAAAAGATCTTGCCCTTTGCTTTTATAATAATGGGCGCTGCAGTTAAATTGGTCTTTGATTTCGGTTTTTCTCAATTGACTATAATTCAAGTTATCTCAACTCAAATTTTTCTTCTAATTCGTCAAGTATCTCAGTAATGCCTCCATATTCTAATTCGGATTGAGGAAGCATAGCAGGGCCTGAGAAGCCTTGTTCCCGGAGATAAACTGCTTTTTGGGAAACCTTATCACGAACGGAATCCCAAAAAGGATGATCGAAGCAGTCTACGGGCTCAGTTAATTTCCCACCTTGAGTGCAAAAGGCAAGGCAGCTAACCATGGGTGGCCCATCAAAAAATGACACTGCAGAATTTTTCTTTACCGGCATTAATGGGCCGTTGTGGCTACCTCTCATAAAGCCTGCCACATAATGTCCTACGCTGTAAGGCGAAAGTATTTCGCCGGCTGCAGGAAATGAGCTTTGCACCCGACACAGCATGATTGGATCATCTTTACCCACATATTTCCCAGCTATATTGTGTAATCTTGTGGTGCTTGCTGATACGGCTTGTTCTCCATTACACCTGGCATGAATTTTTTCTACTACAAACCTTTCGTTATCACGAAGAAGGGCCGCTAATTTATAAATCTCTTCAGGCGTATTTAATTGAATGACCCGATCTTGTTTCGTGTATGAGACGTCCATGACTGTATATGTAAAACCTTGACAAACCCTAGGGGACAAGATCAAACCAGCACTGTGCATGGGATCAGAAAAACCCAGATAAAGAGGAAGATTATAAGCACCGGGGTCAGTTTTGTCGGCTGTAAAAAACAGAAATGGTTCATTTTTTCTTTCCTCGAATTCCATTTCAGCTATTGCAGGTCCCATGCCTTTGATATTTCCAGAAAAAGAATCGGCTAATAAATCTTGACCCGCTCCATACAACCCTTGTTTTTTTGCTGTTTCAGTGCCATGTAAAAAAGCATCCCAGGCCATTTGATGTATTTCCTCATTTTCCAGGCCTTTTTGATGCGTAAGCAGCATATAAATATCATCGCCCGTGAAACCTACATAAGTATCGATGATCTTGTCTTTGCCTCTTTCTGCCACGAAATCTTTGATGGCGTTCAGCAGTGCTTCACTTGGTTTAATATGGCCGCCAATGCTGCCGATATCTGCTTTGATGCCGCTGACTGTTACTTTCATAATCTGGATAACCTCCTTTTTATATTTTTCACCCTGGCTAAATTAATTTTGTAGGCATTCATAATAATACATTCTAGGGGAGAAGTGATTTTCCTGCATATAACTAAAAATTACTCCTTTGATTCTGACTTAAATGTAATTTATCTGCAGCAAGCAAAGCTTATTTTTAGGAGATAACCTTTACAAGAAGGATTATTTAGTTGAAGGCAAGAAATATGAAATTGCGATTGAAACCCATGCAACTCATGAAAATTTAAACTCAAACACTCAAACACTGGAAACTGATTTGAACTTTATACCAAAAATTAATGGGAGTGGCTGCCTCCATGAACAAATGCCTGAATATTGGTCATAGAGGAGCGCGAAACAAGGCTCCGGAAAATACCATTGCTTCTTTTCGGCAGGCTTTGATTGACGGCGCCGATGGGTTTGAGCTGGATGTTCAGTTGACTAAGGACAAGGTGCCCCTTGTGGTTCATGATGAAACGCTTAACAGAACCGCGGGTGTCAATAGATATGTAAAAGATTTAAGCTATAAAGAGATCAAGAATCTTGACGCAGGGAGCTGGTTTAGTTCAAAATTTAGGGGACAAAGGTTCCCTACCTTATATGAAACACTTGAATTTTTTGCTGAAGATTCAATATTCATTAATATTGAACTAAAAAATGATCGAGTGGATTATCCCGGATTGGAAGAAAAGGTGCTGGATCTTTTGGGGAACGGTTACCAGCGGGAAAATATTATCATCTCCTCCAAATGTTTAGATAGCATTGCTAAAATTGGAAGCTTAAGAAGAGAAGTAAAGGTGGGACTCTTACTCCAGAATCGAATTCCTTTTTGGCTGAAAGAGGAAAATGACTTAGTTAGAACAAAAAATTTCTTTTCTCTTCATCCCCAAGAAAAATTAATGAGTCATCTAATGCCTTTTGCTGGAAACTTTCATCTCATTCCCTGGACGGTAAACCACAAGAAAACGATGAAGCGTTTTATAGGACAAAACTGTTTTGGTATTATCACCGATTATCCGGAAATTTTGAGTAAGTGTATGCTTGAAATCGATCTATAAAAAGTAAAGTTAAAGTTATTGGCGGTCATGTTTTACCAATATAGGCATGCAAAAGCATAGAAAATTTAACTAAAACTTGCTTCATTGGAAATATGGGGGGCCGATAAAATGAATAAGTTACAAAGATTTGGCATCACTGTTCCAGAGCACCTCTTAAATGAGTACGACCGTATGCTAAGTGAAAAAGGATATAAGAATCGGAGTGAAGCTATAAGGGATTTGATCAGGGAAAAGCTAGTAGAGGAAGCATGGAATAAAAGGCATTCCACTGAAATTGTGGCTGGTACCATGGCACTGGTTTATGACCATCATGCCAAAGGGCTTTCAGATACGTTGATTGCTCTTCAACATGAATATTATGATATTATTATGGCCACCATACATATTCATTTGGACACAAATAATTGCCTTGAAGTGTTGGTGCTAAAAGGGGAAGCTTGGAAACTTCAAAGGCTGGGAAACCAACTATCTGCTCTTCGAGGCATTAAACATAGCAAGTTGACTTTTTCTACCACCGGTGCGACTTTGGCTTAAAGGATGTGTGAAAGTGAAAAGGGAGGTATTAATCGATGTAGCAATTGATGTCGAGTTATTTGACAATAGATGAGGAATGGGTTACCATTATGGCTGACCAGTTTTGACCATCAAATTACTAAAGCATATCTTGCCTGCTGTGCGAGGTCAAGATATGCTTATTTTAACCAAGAGCAGGAAACCCATAAACAGTCCTTTATGCTATAGTCTGTATGAATTTAATTACGGTGGGCCATTTAAGTCTTTTACCTAATTATTGAAGTTATGTTATAATAATATAGTTAAAATTAACGTTTGAATTAATTAATTTCGATATTTAAAAAACGAATGGTATCTATTTTAAAATCAAAGTGAGGAGGATATATAATGGAAAGCACCTGGGAAAAGGTCGACAAAAATAAAGTCAAGTTAGAAATTGAAGTAGACGAAGATAAAGTTGAACAGGCATTGGAGCAGGCTTACCGCAAAGTGGTTAAAGATGTAGAAGTCCCGGGCTTTCGCAAAGGGAAAGTCCCTAGAAAAATCCTGGAGTCCAAGTATGGGCCAGAAATATTTTATGAAGATGCTCTGGAAATTTTGGTACCAGAAGCCTATAAACAAGCAGTGGAAGAAAACGAAATTGAACCCGTGGCTCAACCAGAAATTGATATTGATGAAATGGAAAAAGGAAAACCTTTGAAATTTAATGCCACTGTGGAAATCAAGCCAGAAGTCCAGTTGGGAACCTACAAAGGACTGGAAGTAGAAAAAGAAAGAGTAGACATTACGGAAGAAGATGTGGAAAGCGAGCTAAAGAGAATGCAGGAAGAGCATGCTGAATACCAGCAGTCGGAAGAAGGGGAAGCTGAAAAAGGCGATCGCGTGGTGATTGACCTGAAAGGCTTTGCTGATGATGAACCTTTGCCTGGTGGCGAGGCACAAAATTATAACCTAGAATTAGGTTCCGGACAGATGTTTTCTGATTTTGAAGAGCAATTAGAAGGTGTGAAGCCGGGTGAGGAAAAAGAGATCAAAATCACCTTGCCTGATGATTACCAAGATGAGAACTTAAAAGGGAAAGAAGTTACTTTTAGCGTAAACGTGAAAGAGCTCAAGAAGAAACATCTTCTCCCCCTGGATGATGAATTTGCGAAAGATGTAAGTGAGTTTGATACTCTAGAAGAGCTTAAAGAAGATATTCGGAATAGGCTAGAGGAACAAGCCGAGCAAGCCGCTGACCGGCATGTAGAGGAGCAACTCATCAGACAAGCCGTGGAAAATGCCGAAGTCGAAATACCAGAACCGATGAAAGATCAGGAACTAGACAAGATGGTCAGGGAATTTGAGCAGAATTTAAAACAGCAAGGATTAGATTTAGAAACCTATTACAAGCTGGCTGGAACTGATGAAGAAAGCATAAAAGAACAGTTTAGGGAACCGGCGGAAAATCGGGTGAAGCAGAACTTGGTTTTGGAAACTATTAGGGATAACGAAAACATTACTGCGAGTGAAGAAGATTTGGAAGAGTATGTAGAAAAGATGGCTGAAGAAACAAATCAGGACAAAGATAAAGTCAGGGAACTGATGGAACAGCATGGCTACTTAGACAATTTGAAAGATGAAATAAGCATTAAAAACACTTTGAATTTCTTGAAGGAACACGCAGAAATTAATATAGTAGAAAAGGCACAGCAAGAGGAACAACAGAAGGAGGAAGAAGCAGACCAAAAGAGCCCTGATGAGGCATCACAGGGTGAAAATCAAAAAGAATAGGGGCGACCGAAAACAAAAAATATGTTATGATAAATATGAAGGGAGAAAGGAGTTGAGGTTATGCATTTGATACCAATGGTGATCGAGCAAACCAGTAGAGGAGAAAGATCCTATGATATTTACTCTCGTTTATTAAAAGACAGAATAATCTTTGTAGGGACAGGTATAAATGATGAAATTGCCAATTCCATCATTGCCCAGATGTTGTTCTTAGAATCGGAAGACCCCGAAAAAGATATTCACTTGTATATTAATACGCCCGGTGGGCATGTTCATGCTGGGCTCGCTATTTACGACACGATGCAGTATATTCGATCAGACGTTTCTACAATTTGCGTAGGGATGGCCGCTAGTATGGGAGCTGTGCTTTTGGCTGCAGGTACTGAAGGAAAACGTTATGCCCTTCCCAATACCAGGATCATGTTACATCAGCCCATGGGCGGTGCCCAGGGACAGGCGGCTGATGTTGAAATACATGCCAGGGAAATTATGAAGACTAAAGAAAGATTGAACCAGATCTTAGCTTATCATACAGGCCAGCCAGTAGAGCAAATTAGCAAAGATACAGACAGAGACTTTTTCATGTCCAGTGAAGAAGCTAAAAACTATGGGATAATTGACGGGATCTTGGAAAGACCACCTGAATAAGATTGATCCATAGGAAGATTGAGTGAGGTGATGTTAATGTTTAAGTTAAATGATGAAAAAGGGCGTTTAAAATGTTCCTTTTGTGGGAAAACCCAGGAACAGGTTAAAAAACTAGTCGCAGGACCTGGGGTCTATATATGCGATGAATGCATCGAACTTTGCAATGAAATCGTGGAAGAAGAGCTCAGTGAAGAAAACGATCTTGGTTTTTCTGAAATCCCAAAGCCGAAAGAAATATATGATATATTAAATGAGTATATTATCGGGCAAAGCAATGCCAAAAAATCTTTGTCTGTTGCTGTTTATAACCATTACAAGCGAGTGAACAATGAAAACAAAAAGAGCGACGAAATTGACATCCAGAAAAGCAACATTCTACTTTTAGGGCCTACTGGAGTTGGGAAAACCTTACTGGCTCAAACATTGGCAAAGATATTAAATGTACCTTTTGCCATGGCAGATGCCACATCGCTTACGGAAGCGGGCTATGTAGGCGAAGACGTGGAAAATATTTTGCTGAAGTTAATCCAGGCCTCTGATTACGATGTAGAAAAAGCTGAAAAAGGGATTGTCTATATAGATGAGATAGACAAGGTGGCTAGAAAGACTGACAACCCATCCATTACAAGGGATGTTTCAGGTGAAGGTGTTCAACAAGCGCTGCTTCGAATATTAGAAGGGACTAAAGCGAGCGTCCCTCCGCAAGGAGGAAGAAAACACCCACATCAAGAATTTATTCAAATAGACACCTCGAATATCTTGTTTATTTGTGGCGGTGCTTTTGATGGTATAGAGAAGATTATCCAAAACCGAATTGGAAAGAAAGGTTTGGGTTTTGGCGCTGAAATTACGAGTGTTAAAGATGAAGGCATTGGTGAGGTTTTAGAGAAAGTATTACCTCAAGATTTATTGAGGTATGGTTTAATTCCGGAATTTGTGGGTCGGATCCCGGTTATTTCTGCTTTGGATGCTTTAGATGAGGAATCATTGGTTAGGATATTAATTGAACCCAAAAATGCTCTAGTAAAACAATATCAAAAACTATTTGAAATGGATGGCATTGAACTGGAGTTTCAAGAAGAAGCTTTAAGAGCGATCGCACAAGAAGCAATAAAGAGAAATACTGGAGCCAGGGGTTTAAGAGCGATTATCGAGGAGCATTTGAATGACATCATGTATGAACTGCCTTCCCTGGAGGATGTCATCAAATGTAATATCACGAAAGATGTGATTGAAAAGAATGACAAACCTATCATCGTGAGCTCCAGCCAGCGGAAAGAGGAACACGAATCTGCCTAACCAAATAAATTGAATGCTTTAAAAGTATTTGCAAGGGACATTTTGTAATTGTAAAGTTGTAATTTTTAAAAGCTGCCTTTTTTTGCTGTAACAGTGATACACTGAAAAAGGCAGCTTTTTGTATATTTTCAACATTTATAAATCATCCTTAAAGGTGATGTGTATTTTTAGAGCGTGCTATAAAGTGTTATTAAACAATTATTGTCAGAAATTGATATGGTTTCTATATTTTAACGGGGGGAGGTGGAGAAATGGGTAAGAAAACAGAAGGGTTGATAAAAACGAAAAGTATAGTAGAGCAAAAAGAAAAAAATGAATTAAATAAAAAAGTTACGATCACGACCTTTGGAACTTTTGATGTAAAAATTGAAGATAGATCCATATTTAGTAAAAGTGGACGAAAATACAAAAACCTCGAACTGTTTAAATTTTTTATTACGCATAGAAATCGCAAAGTTGTCCCGGATGTTATCATTGATTATTTTTGGCAGGATAAAGACTATGAAGACCCCAAAAATGCATTGAGTACCCAGGTACATCGCCTAAAAAAACTGTTAAAAGATATAGGGTTAATGCAAGAAGGTGATTTTGAAGAGCAAAATTGTGTTGATATTTCCTTTAAAAATGGCTTTTATGTCTTAAAAACAGGCGATGCATGCCTTGTTGATGCAGACGAATTTGTGAGATTGGTCAATTTAGCAGACAGTAAAAGAATTGAACAGCCCGAAGAGGCGATTGAATATTATCAGAAAGCCTTGGCTCTATACAACGGCCAGTATCTAGAAGAAAACCTTTATAGTGAATGGGCCATTGTTGTTAGAAACAAATATCACAGGGTTTATATCCACAGTGTACTTAAATTGTTGGAACTGCTTAAACAACGAGAAAGATACGAGCAGATAGTGGAGCTTGTAGAAAATGTTATTTATATAGAACCTTACGAAGAAACCTTTCACATTTATTTTTTGGAAGCTCTTTTTGAACTCAAAGAGTTTAGGTATGCCATATCTCATTACAATTATCTATCTACAAAGATGTATCGTGATGTTGGTGTTAAACCATCTTCAGCACTCAGAAACATATATCGCAAACTGCTTCGAGAAACAAGCGAAGATGAAGAACTTGACCCTCATTTTATAGATAAGAAATTAACGGAAGAAGATATGACGGAAGGTACAATCATATGTGAACCTGATTTCTTTAAATTTGTTTACAGCTTGGAAAAGCAAAAAGGTGAGAGATATGGCAACCATGCTTACTTACTCGTTTTAACTTTGATCAAAGGCGAATCATTGGATAGAGAGCAGGTAGATAAAATCATGGAAATTTTAAAAGACGTGCTGTGGATGTCTTTACGAAAAAGCGATTTGGTCACCCGGTGGAATGCGAACCAGATATTAGTCCTGGTTATTAACAAAGCAGAACACCATATAAAGAAAATAACCCAAAGGATTGAACAAAAGTTTAAGCAGGTGTCGGATTCGAATTTATACAAGTTGCGAATTTCTTGTAGACCCGTAACGGATATTAAGCATGAATCAACAAAGTCAGAAAAATCAGAAAAATAAGAAAAAACATTCACAAACTTCACTGCAGCTCTGAAAGCAGTGTGATCTGGCTGTTACACTCATGTTTTTTATAGGGAAGTTTTTTGTAAAACAAATGTAAGATCCTC
>CAZARY010000076.1:0-9671 GCA_964487675.1 uncultured Clostridia bacterium
AAACTCCGCATGCATATGATGCTCGTTTATGTTTTCTACTTCTACTGGTCGAAAAGTACCCAGTCCCACATGCAAAGTCATTTCTGCAATATCGCCTCCAATAGTTTTGATTCTTTCGATAATGGTATTTGTAAAATGCAGGCCTGCAGTGGGGGCTGCTGCTGATCCTTTTTCCCTGGCATAAACCGTTTGGTATCTTTCTGGATCCTCAAGCTCACATTTAATATATGGGGGCAGAGGCATTTTCCCAAGCTTTTCTAATATGCCATCAAGGGATCCACTATAAGATAGCTCTACAATTCTACCCCCTTCAGGTGTTGTATCCACAATTTTTGCCTCCAAAATTCCTCCCCCAAAGTCGAAGTTTGTCCCTACTTTTGCTCTTTTCCCTGGCTTCACTAAAACTTCCCACTGGTTATCTTTTTCCAAAGGGTGAAGCAATACCATTTCTAGTTTGCCACCGGTGTCTCTCTTTCTCCCAAAAAGCCTGGCAGGTATAACCCTGCTGTTATTTACTACAAAAAGATCACCGGGATTTATGAATTCCGGCAATTTATCAAACTGGCTATGTTTTATGCTTCTATCAGACCTATTGACCACCATTAATCTAGAGGAGGATCTTTCCAAAAGTGGCTTTTGGGCTATTAAATGTTCAGGCAGTTCATAATCAAATTCTTCTAATTTCATACTATGCTCCTGTCTTTAAACCTGTCTTTAAACTTGAAATGTTATCAAGTGTGTTCAGTATAAAAGAGCGTCCACTTAACAATCACCACATTCTTGCTTTATTTGTTTTACTGATGTCACTTGATAATCAAAAATTCATTAATTGCTATCTAAACCTATCACCATAATCATCTTTTATCGAAACTGTGCATTATTTATTGTATTTCTATTGTCCCTGAATAATAATGCTTGAGTATTTCTTGATAGTTATAACCTTCTTGAGCCATTCCTAAGGCGCCCCATTGTGATAGGCCAACGCCATGACCAAATCCTTTGCCCTTAAATTTATATTTCAGGGTTTTTTCGGCTTGCCTTATTCCTGTATCATCTTTTACATAATAATTATCTTGGCCTTCATTTACGAGATTAGGCACGCTATCTTTAGCATTAACAGCATAAAATTTTCCAGATTGCTTTTTTGTCTCTGTGTTTCCCTGATTATAAATAAATGTTATTTTCGTCTTATTTTGATTTGAATGTATGTTGAACTTAGCACTTCTTAGCTCCAAGGGTTCCCTATTCTTTTCTCCTTCTAAAACTTTTTCATCTTTTGTGCCTCGATACCTAATCTTTTGTACCCTATCGCCTTTCCGATCAAGTATTTCGATTTCTTCCAGTTCCCCGATGTCATATTTTTCTTCAAGTTTTTGAGAAAGTCCTTTCCAAGAAATAGCTTCTTCCCAAGAATAGGCTTCACCGCTTCCACTGTGACGCGCGATTTCGTCCCATGGACTTTCCACTGAGCGTAGGTAAGAAACGAAATGACCCCAAACATCTTCAGAATCTGAGGTCTCTCCTCCGGCATTAGAGTGATATAACGCATTGATTAAGCTGCCATTGTGATAGAGCTTTTCGTTAGCCGTTGCTTTAACCGCCTCATTTGTTTTAGAAACTTCTGCACTATAGCCCCTGTATACCTGGGTTGACACACTATCTGTTAAGTGATAGCTTTCTCGAAGCCTGGTTTCTTTTTGATAAGCAGCATAAGTCCTAGCAATTACTGATTGGGCTTTTAATGCTTCTATATCCCAATTTGCAGGCATTTCTGCCGGCACCACTCCTTTTAAATAGTCTTCCATATTTAAAATATTAACGATTTTAAGACCGCTTCCGGAAATTTTTACTTTGAACTCTCCCCGGTAAACATTTTGATTATTTTTCAGCTGTATAGGTTTATTCTTTTCATGTTGTACGGCTACATGATCAATTTTACCCAAAACCGAATCATTATGAGTGTTTTCAGTTTCTTTTGAATTTGAACCAGAAAAATCGCTTGCGGGGTCACCATTAATATAAAGTTCGCCGTTCTCATTGTTTAAAATAAAATCTTTGCTACTGCCCAAAAAGCTGTGGTTACCATTTTTTGATGTAAATATTTTTAATTTGTAATTATCGGTGCTTTTAAATTCAATCGTTTCTACAGACTCTTTTTCATCTAGAAGCTTAACTCTGACATTGTCAGTTGCCTCCATATTTGCTGCTGAAACTTTACCCGTTTCAAATGATAAGTGAACAAATAAAGCAAAAAATAGAACAAATAGTATAATGAATATACGAAATAAAAAAAATTTACTCACCTCTGTTTTTGTGAAAAGCAAAAATTTTCACCCTCCTTCATTCTTTTGTTCTTTGAAAATCCCACCAAAGCATATGATTTAGTTCTACCTCCGAAATAACAGCGTTAATATTATAGACAGTATAATGCTAAGTACTATTGAAGTGGTCAGTGGAAAGAAAAAAGTAAAATTTCCTCTCTGTATAAAAATATCCCCCGGAAGCCTCCCAATATGACCCATTCGGGAAATCAAAGTAATAATCCCCCCCAGCACCAGGAATAATAGGCCGAATCCAATTAGAAGCCTACCAAACTGGTCAAACAAGTTTTTTCACCTCTCATCAAAATAATCTCTGTTGGAAATTTTCATCTTTACCGTCTTCTGGATGCCCTAAATACTGCATACCAGTAGGGGAAAGTATTCTTCCCCGCGGTGTTCTATGTAAAAATCCAAGCTGTAATAAGTAAGGTTCGTAAACATCTTCAATGGTTTCCGGTTCTTCGCTGATAGCAGCAGCAATTGAATCTAAACCTACAGGGCCACCGCCAAATTTTTCATAAATCGTATTCATGATATGTCTATCAATTTCATCCAGGCCATAATTATCCACTTGAAGCATTTTTAGGGCATCTTTAGCCGCTTCCGAAGTGATTTTATTTCCCGCTTTTACCTGGGCATAGTCACGCGCCCGTTTAAGCAGTCTGTTTGCCACCCTGGGAGTCCCCCTAGAACTTTTAGACAGGACTTGAGCCCCTTCTTCTGTAATCTCTATTCTCAAAATCGAAGCAGATCTTTTAATGATTTGGCATAGCTCAGATTCATTGTAAAACTCCAGGCGATGCACCACCCCAAAGCGGTCTCGGAGCGGGCTGGACAAACTTCCAACTCTTGTCGTAGCTCCTACCAAAGTAAACGCAGCCAAGTCCAAGCGCAGGTTTCTAGCACTTGGGCCTTTTCCTACCATTATATCGATAGAATAATCTTCCATGGCTGGATAAAGTATTTCTTCTACGCTTCGATGAAGTCTGTGAATTTCATCTATAAATAATATGTCTTTATCTTCCAGGTTAGTCAAAACAGCCGCCAGATCACCTGGACGCTCAACCGCTGGTCCTGATGTAACATGAATATTTGTATCCATTTGCTCAGCAATAATATACGCCAAGGTCGTTTTGCCTAAACCAGGTGGACCATAAAGGAGCACATGGTCTAAAGCTTCGTTTCTTTCACTAGCTGCCTGAATGAAAATTTCTAGATTGTATTTGACTTGTTCTTGCCCAATATAATCTTTAAATTCTCTTGGACGCAAGCTGTTATCAATTTGCAAATCTTCCACAGCTTTTTCCGCAGATATAATTCTTTCGTCAGATAAGTTATTATCATTACTCAACTTTCTCTCCCCTTTACCGTTGATTTAGCTTTTGGAGGGCCATTCGAAGCAACTCTTCCATTTCCATGTCAGCATGAGCAGCATTTTTTACAGCCGCTGTTGCGATATCAATTTCTTTATTTGTATAGCCGAGGGATGAAAGCGCTGCCTTTAGTTCTTCAGCGTGATTTCGCCCCCCTAGTTCAGGTTTCGTTGCCTTCTTTTTTTGGTCTAACTGCTCATATGCTCCATTCATTTCTTTACTGGTAAGTTCGTTGACTTTCTCTTTTAATTCTAAAATAATACGCTGGGCTGATTTCTTGCCAATTCCTGGTACATCGGTTAGCTGAGAAACTTGTTCATTAAGAACAGATAGGTAAAAATTGGTGGGGGTTATACGTCCAACCAACGCTAAAGCAATTTTAGGTCCTATGCCTGAAACATTTATGATTAGTTCAAAAATTGCTAACTGTTCCGGATTCATAAAACCATAAATCGAGATATCATCTTCCTTGACCGAGACATGCGCTTGCAATCTAACTTTTTCACCAATATCTGGGAGCTCTTCGTGGCTGCCAAACGGTATGTAGAGTTTAAAGCCAATACCACCAGTAAATACCACGCAGTAGTCTTGTTTTTTTTCAATCAATTCGCCTTCTATGATTTTTATCAAATTATACCCCTCACAGAAATCTACATCATTTTGTGTTTTTTCACAACTAATGGGCTCAGAGTGAATGTATTATTATATGAGCCATAATAGTTCAGGAATAAGTTTTTAAACGCATCTTGTGGGATTGCCCGTGACACAGGCATACGGCTAATGCATCCGCGGCATCATTTGAACTGGGGATTTCTTCAAGTTGTAATATCTTTGCCACCATGGATTTTACTTGAGTTTTTGTTGCTGATCCATAGCCACACACACCTAGTTTAACTTGTAATGGTGTATATTCATAAACTTCTAATTCGTTATGGCTGCAGGCAAGCATTATTACGCCTTTGGCTTGGCCAACTTGAAAGGCTGTCTTTGTGTTTTTGCTAAAAAATAAATTTTCTATCCCTACTGTCTGGGGATTGAATTCTTTAATCAATTTATTTATGCCAGTATATATCAAATTTAATCGGTTTACTGGAGTTTCTTGACTGCTGGTTTTTAAAATCCCCGAGGCCAAACATCTTTGTCGATTTCCATTAATTTCAATAAAACCATAGCCACAAGTAGCTATGCCTGGATCTACTCCCATGATAATCATAGTAAAGCCTCCACAAGTGTGTTAGTAATTTCTTCTGCAAGGACGGATAAAATTCCTTTTGAAACAAAAAATATCTCCGGAGAAAGGAAAAAATCCTTCCTCAACGGAGAATCTTACCGACTGGCCTCGATAAGGGATTCATCAATATCAAAGTTTGCATACACATTTTGCACATCATCGTGATCTTCTAATTCTTCCAATAGCTGCAGCAGTTTCTCAGCCTCTTCACCTTCTACTTTTATTGTATTGTTGGGTAGCATGGTAACTTCTTTAAACGTAGGTTTAAACCCTTCATTTTCTACCGCTTTTTTCACGTCTTCAAAATCTTGGGGATCTGTGATAATTTCAATGGTACTCTCATCTGGCTTAAAATCTTCAGCACCGGCTTCTGCAGTGATCAGCATCAGCTCTTCTTCATCCAAGTTAGGGTTTTCTTCTCTCTCTATCGTTATCAGACCTTTCCTTTCAAAGATCCAGGCCACACATCCATCCTCACCAAGCTTGCCATCATACTTGGAAAAGATATTTCTTATTTCTGAAACAGACCTGTTTTTATTGTCTGTCGTGGCGTTCAAAAAAATTGCTATGCCACCAGGTCCATATCCTTCATAACTACATTCCTCATAATTCGCCCCTTTTAATTCACCTGTGCCGCGTTTAATAGCTCTTTCAATGTTTTCATTAGGCATGTTGTTTTCTTTGGCTTTATCTATTGCCATTTTCAGCCTATTATTTTTGTCTGGATCTCCCCCACCTTCTTTTGCCGCTATGATTATTTCTTTTGAAAGTTTGCTAAAAATTTTACCTCTTTTAGCATCTTCTCGAGCTTTTTTATGTTTAATATTAGCCCATTTTGAATGACCTGCCAAAAAAAAACCTCCTTTTCTGTTTTTACGTATCTATCCATTTCGTGTTGCTGGTTGCTTCTGGACGTTTATGTGACTCTGATTTAAAATGCGCAAAGTGCGTGTTAATTGTAAACGCTGCATTTAGAGGGATCAAATTCGGGTGGCATTGACCGTTTATGTTGACTGGTTTCAATCAGCTTTTCAATTTTTTCTCTAACTTCTGGATCAATTTTTTCACCACTAAAATATTTTTCCATTTCTACATAAGAAAACCCTAATTCTTCTTCATCAGTTTGTCCGTTAATAATACCCGCGGAGGGAGGTTTTTGTATAATCGAAGGCGGTAGATGCAAGGCTTTTGCAAGCTGGTACACTTCCAATTTTGTTAAATTCGCCAGCGGCGCAATATCTACTGCGCCATCACCATATTTTGTAAAATAACCCAGTAAGTTTTCACTCTTATTACCCGTTCCTACGACCAAATATTTATTCGTTTGCGCATAATAGTATAATACCGTCATCCTCAATCTAGGTTTTATATTAGCCAATGCCATTTCAGGTGCAAATTCTATTTGATCAAGCTTCTCTTTCAGGGTATCGTAAGAAGGCGATAAATTAATGTATTTTGTTTCAATGCCGAGGTCACCAGCCAATAGCTTTGCGTCTTTTTCATCCTGTGA
The DNA here is from genome assembly GCA_964487675.1 of uncultured Clostridia bacterium. Classification (GTDB taxonomy): domain Bacteria; phylum Bacillota; class Natranaerobiia; order Natranaerobiales; family Natranaerobiaceae; genus CAZARY01. The sequence goes on from CAZARY010000076.1 coordinate 6,436, forward strand.
ATTGCTATAACATGGCATAATTAAACCTAATGTATGATCTGGAAATGCTTTGCTACAAAGCGCTGCAACAACTGAAGAGTCAACGCCCCCACTGAGTCCTATAACAGTCCCTTCACAGTTAGCATTTTGCACCTGTTCTCGAATCCATTGACTAATGCAATTGACCATATATTCTGCTTTTCCCATAGAATCTACATACATAAAAACATCTCCTTTATAAAGTTTATATCTCCACAGTTATGCAAAACTCCAGCTCTTTAAAAGACCATTCATTCATTACATAATTTTACCTTAATCACGTATGATATGCAAAGATATGTTTTGCCGCCAACAACAAACTATGTTAGGATATCTTTTAGTAGCCTACGTCAGTTTGCGAACAAGATAAGGAGGGTAAGTATGACTAAAGAAATAAAAATGCCTGATTTTCCCGTAATAGATTTTCATATCCACTTTCCCGTCCCCAGAAAAAAACCAAACAAATCTCGATCCAATCACCCGGTAATCATGAACTATCGTCAAAAGCTGCAAGAAGCGTTTTTAAAAAAGTGGGGATTTGAAAAACCAGATGGGAAAACCTATTCTCCAGAAAAAGCCATTGAATTATGGCATAAAGAGAAAGAATATTACGGCTTAGACAAGCTCAATGCTTTAACCGCTGGTTTTGATAATAATGTTATGGCCGATATGATTCATCAATACCCAGATACTTTCACCGGATTCACCCACCATGATATACAGGAACCTGATGCTTTGGCGGAATTAAAAAGGGGAATAGAAAAATTAGGATTGGTTGGTCACAAAATGCTAGCACCTTACATGGAGCGGCCTTTTAATGACCCGGATTTTGAGCCATTTTGGAGATATTTGCACGATCGAGAATTGCCAGTGGTAATACATTTCGGCATTGCTGGCGGGCCAGGTGGCCTGGTCAATTATAAGTATATTAGCCCGTTTTCAATATTTGAAGTAGCACGTGAATTTCCGAATATCCCTTTTGTCATCCCTCACTTTGGCGCTGGTTACTTTCAGGATGTGCTTCACTTAGCCTGGAGCTTACCAAATATATACGTCGATTCATCAGGCTCTAACCAATGGTTAGACTGGATGGTTTGCGATTTGGATTTAAAGGATATTTTCAAAAAAGCGCTGAAGACTTTAGGGCCAGAAAGAATGATTTTTGGAACGGATTCAAGTTGGTTCCCACGTGGTTTTAGCTACCCATATCTGCGCGAGCAATGGAAAATATTACAAGATCTGGGCGTGAGCCCCCAGGATCAAGAACGTTTTTTTTCGGGGAATGCCAAAAGATTATTAGAAAATGGCCAACTACAAATCAAAAAACACAGCTAAGTTTGGGCTTAGCTGTGTTTGTTTTTGTTGCATCCACAGTCACAACTTGAATGGTGTTTCTGCATACTTTCCTCTATTTGCGACTTAACTTTTTCCCTGATCCCTTTTAAGTATTTTTGACGCAGCTGTTTTTGTTCCTTCTTCTCTTGTGGGTTCAACCCTTCTTCTTTTTGCTTCCTTGCCAATTCATTTATCCTGTGAATCAATTCTGTCGTTATCATTGTGCACCCCCATTTTCTTAAAGGATGTCTAAATTTAAATTAACTTTTTATAATTTGCACAATTTGCCCAATATTCCCCATGTTTTGGCCTGATCTCCTATAACAGTTATGAAATCGCCTTTATCCATGGTTTTTGTGCTTTCATCGCTCAAAAATGTTCCTGCGCGGCAGTAGTTATCTGAAAAGCCTTCTAAATAATGTTTACTGCCTCTATTCTCATTGTTTTCGATTAATACCCGTAGAATTCTATCTATATTGTTACAATGGAATTTATACGTAAGCGTCTCGTTCACTTTTTTTAATGCATCCGCTCTTTGTTTCTTTATGTCAGGCCTTATTTGATTCTTAAAATTTGCGGCTTTTGTGCCGGGACGAGGAGAAAATTGAAAAACGTGTAATTTGCTTAATTGAAGTTCTTGTATGAAGTCCATAGTAACTTGATGGTCCTCATGAGTTTCGCCTGGAAACCCTACGATGAGATCTGTTATAACCCCAATATCAGGCATCCTATGTTTTGCTGTTTGTATTAAATCGGAAAACTCTCCAGTCGTATATTGCCGATCCATAAGAGAAAGAATTTTGTCGCTTCCACTTTGCAGCGGTAAATAAAGAAAATTGCATATTTTTGAATACTTAGCCATCACATCCAGTAAATCAGTTTCTATTTCCATTGGTTCTAAAGAACTTAACCTCAACCGAAATTCATAAGGGAGTAAAGCGATCTTCTCCATTAATCCTGGAAGGTCCATTCTTTCCTGCGTGTCTGTTCCATAGAGCATCATATTGGTTCCTGCCAGGATAATCTCCTTGTATCCCTGTATGAGCAATCTTTCAATTTGCTTCATGATATGCTCTACCGGTCTGCTTTTAGGTTTACCACGAGCGTGTGTAACAATGCAGTAAGTGCATGCACGATCACATCCTTCTTGAATTTTAATCACGGGTCGAGATTTTTCCGGTTGATCAGCAAAACCTAATTCTGCAAAATTTGTAGATAAATCTGGCGTGTAAAATGTTCTTTCTACGTTTTTTAAATTTTTTGTACCTTCTATATTTTGGTTTGAATGGCAGTTACCGACTTTGGCTAATACTTCAAACAGTTCATTTCTATCCCTTGTTCCTAGCACTAAATCAATTTCAGGAATCCTATTTTTTATCTTTTCTCTTTCCATTTCTCCATAACATCCCATTAAACAAACGAAGGCTGCCGGATTTTCCTTTTTCGCTTTTTTAGCTTCTTTTCTCGATTTCCGTGCGGCTTTTTCAGTCACAGTGCAAGAGTTAATTACATAAAGATCCGCAGATTTGGCATCAACTGTCTTTTGAAAACCATAATTTTTTAAAACGCCTGCAATGGAGTCACTCTCAGATTGATTCAACGGACATCCAAGGGTAATAATTTTAAAAGTATACATGCTTTTCAGTTGTGTGCCTTTCATATAAACACATCCAAAGTTACAATTGATTTCTATTAAGTTGTATGATATTTGAATCAACCTCCACCCTGGAGTTAAAACGTTTATAGGCCAAAACAAAACCTTCCGAAAAAAGGAGATTGATCCATAGCTAAAGTTGTATGTCCTAGGTGCAATAAAAAAGCAAAAAAGCACCATCAAAAAGCCCGGCGAAGACCCACTCTCCCGGGAGCTCTCGCTCCCAGTA
>CAZARY010000077.1:0-9556 GCA_964487675.1 uncultured Clostridia bacterium
ATCAAACGGACAAAGAAGAACTCTCTAAACTTTTTCAGGAGGAGATGGAAAAATTTTATCTATCATTTTATGAAGAGATCACCCGAAATGCTCATGATTAAACCGAAATCCGAGCAACGTCAAAAATTGTTCAAACTTTAAAAGGGGGTAAGAGAATGAATTACAAAAAGCTTCTCGGTTCTGCTGCCATCAATCAGGCAGTTGATTATATGGAAAAAGATCCGCTAAACAACATCCCAAAGATACTTAACATTATCCGGCGTTTTACGAGCTTTGATTACCACGAAAGGGGTATAAAAAAGGTAGAGTCAGAACTCACTAATCCAGACAGCAATTGGTATGAATTTGCCCAAAACATGTTAAGCACATGCAATGTAGAAGTGGTAAAAAAGTTTGTTAGTAATTTCGTTATAAATGCCACGCTCATAGGGCGAAAAATCAATATTGAAATGGGAGAAAAACACGGTTGCAACATCCCTTGGGCCATCCTAATGGACCCCACTTCTGCCTGTAATTTGAGTTGTGAAGGGTGCTGGGCAGCAGATTACGATAGATCAAATTCTCTTTCCTTTGACACCATGGATAGAATTATTAGAGAAGGAAAAGAATTGGGAATCTATATGTATGTTTTATCCGGTGGAGAACCTTTTGTCGAAAAAGATAAAATGATTATGCTTGCAGAAAAACACCGTGATTGCTCCTTCTTATCTTTTACCAATGGCACAATGATAAATCAAGAAACGGCGCAAGAATTAAAAAGAGTGGCAAATTTCGCTTTGGCTATTAGCGTGGATGGTTTTGAAGAATTATCTGATAAACGCCGAGGCGAAGGAACTTATAAACAACTTGACCAAACAATGGATATCTTAAGGCAGCAGGGTGTGCCTTTTGGTTTTTCTACCACTTACCACCGATATAATACTGAAAGTGTGATCTCTGAAGAGTATATAGATTTGATGATTGAAAAAGGATGTTTATTCGGCTGGTATTTTACCTATATGCCTATTGGCAGTGATGGCACCCCCGAATTATTGGCCACTCCTGAACAAAGAGCGCATATGTATCAACAGATTCAAAAATTCAGAAATGAAAAACCCATCTTTCTGATTGATTTTTGGAACGACGGAGAATTTACCCATGGGTGCATAGCCGGTGGGAAGCACTATCTCCACATTAATGCTAATGGGGATGTGGAACCCTGCGCTTTTATTCATTATGCTAATGTCAATATTAAAGAATATAGTTTGCTTGAAGCGCTAAAATCGCCTTTGTTTTTAGAGTATCAAGAAAGACAGCCTTTTGATAATAATATGTTACGCCCTTGTCCCCTTTTAGATAAACCGGAAGAACTTTATGAAATGGTCAAAAAGAGTAAAGCTTATTCAACTCATTTTCATAACAAGGAGCCTGTTGAAGTAGTAACTAATAGATGTCAAAAAATTTCCCGTGAGTGGGCCGAGAAAGCAGATGAAATTTGGCGCAAAAAACAAGATTATATCAGTTCTTCTTACTGATTTTAATGACACTCAATCAAAGCTTTCATTATATAGAAAAAAGTTACAAGAAAACCAGCATGTTTTACCATGCTGGTTTTTGTCTTCACTGGCAAATAACTTAAAATGGACGAAATTGAATCAAAGTTTTATACTTATTGTGGTAAGTCTGCGATTACTGTCTCACCTGCTTTAACTTTATCGCCTTTGCCAACGCAAATATTGACTTCCGGCGGGAGGTATAATTCAGTACAAGAACCCAATTTGATCATCCCAAATTGTTCACCTCTAGATAATAGCATACCCGTTTCTACTTCCGAAACAATTCTCCTGGCCACAAAGCCAGAAATTTGAACCACGATAAACGGGGAACCTTCATGATCCATTAAAATGGCATGCCTTTCATTTTCTTGAGAGGCTTTATCTTTCCAAGCTAAATAGTATTTTCCAGGGAAGTATTTTTTATCTAAAATCTTCCCTTGAAGCGGCATCCGGTTCATATGAACATCTAATAAAGAAAGAAAGATTCGAACTCTTGTCATTTTCTTGTTCACAAAGTAGGGCTCCACCACTTGGCTGACATCCATTATTTGTCCATCAGCCGGTGCCACCACTTTGCTTTCTCCCGGAGGCGGGGTGCGCTTGGGATTCCGAAAGAAAAAAGCTGTAAACAATGCCAGGCATAAGAATGCCACCATCAAGCCCAAGCTAAAAAACCACGCAATTAGAGCACCTAACAGTAAAAACCCGATTAAACTGAACCCATGTCTGGAAATGGTAAAAACTCTCATAATTCATTTCATTCCTCTCTTTTATAACATGATTGCGACATATAAATGCGGGTATTTGGTAGTACAATATTACCATAACCACGGTCAAAAAAGGAGATAGATTGCAATTAATAAATTATTATAAGGAAGTGGTTTTTTATGAAAAATAGCTGCCTCCAGCATAACAAGTTTATTTTAATAGACAAATCTGGACTTCACAGTAATGTTATTAATTTTTGTATGTGTTTTTAGTATATTAGTTTAATAAAATGTGGGATTAAACGATTTGTAAACAAATTGTAAATATGCAATTACAAAGACTTGTTTCATGAGTTAATATCTATCCTCTTCATCTTCAAAGACTTCAAAGTCGGGTTCACAATAATCATACTCTCCCTTATTATCTGGGTCATTTTGAGCATTCTTATACCCATCCATATTTGAATGATAGACATTGATTGTGCCTTTTTTTATCATCTTTTTAATCATCCGGGCAAACACGGCTTTCCAGACCTCCCTAGTAATTGGAAACAAAAGACTCAACCCAAACATATCAGTTAATACGCCAGGGGTCAGCAGCAGCGCACCGCCTACTAGTATGCAAGCCCCGTTATACAGCTCCCCGGTAGGTAAGCTGCCAACAGCTAGTTTTCGCTGGAGCCTGGTTAAAACCATTATTCCCTGGCTTTTTGCCAGCAAGACACCAACAAAACCAGTCACAGCCACTAAAAATATTGTGGGTAACGCACCTATATAGCCGCCGATCTGCACCAGTAACCACACTTCGATTAAAGGCACTAAAGTGAACAATATTAATAATTTGGCCAGCATAAAATTAACGCTCCTCCACCCGACATTTTTCTATCATTTGATAAAAACTGGGCAAATTTTTCTTTAAAGATATCGGGCCAGTTTCTGTGACAAATGCGTGGGTTGTGTCACCCTGGGCGATAAATTCCGTGTTCTCTTCTTGTTGGGTAGAAAACTTTTCTTTTTCTCTGTCAGGTGTTATTCGTTTTAAATTATAATGCAGTACCACCTTAGCCGGCGATACATTTGTAATGCAAGTGGTAATGCATATAATGTCGTCGTAGTAAGCCGGTTTCTTATAGTCACAATTAGCATTTACCACCGGGATGAATATTCCTTTTTCTTCTAACTTTTTGTAAGGAAAGTTCAATTCACGAAAAAACTCATTTCTACCTACTTCAAACCATGTAAAGTAATTACCGTAATAAACCACTTGCATCTGGTCCGTTTCCTGGTACCTGACCCGGATTTTCGTATCCACTTTCATGTTTATCACTCCCAGTCACAATATAGTAGCTTTTCCACGATAAACCAAGCCACGTTGAGAATCCAGCGTTATAATTTCGCCTTCTTCTAGTTTTTCCAAGGCTCCCCCTGCTCCCACTATAACAGGAATACCTAACTCTAAACCAACAATTGCGCTCGGGGAAGTATAACCTCCTTCTTCCGCTACCAGGCCGCCTGCTTTCGATAGATAGGGTACAATCTCTTCTGTAGTACCATGAAGAACCACGATATCTCCCTGGATTACATTTTGCGCGTCTTTTTCATCCCATATTTTAATTACGCGTCCAGTGATCGGTTGCTTTCCAATGCCAGATCCTGAGAGGATAACTTCACCTACAGTATGAACCCTGATCAAATTTGTTGATCCGGGTACCCCCACAGGAACACCAGCGGTTATTACAATTAAGTTGCCTTCTTTAATGTAGTTGGCTTTCAAAGAAGATTGAATAGATTCCTGAAACATTTCATCTGTATTGTCACTGGCGTTACTTTTTACTGGATAAACTCCCCAGCTTAAAGCAAGCCTAGATACCACCTTTCTTTCAGGAGTTACCGCTATTATAGGCACTCCCGGCTTGTGTTTACTTACCATCCTGGCAGTATATCCAGATTGGGTAGCCGTTAAAATGGCATCCGCGCCAAGTTGTAAAGCAATTTGGCAAGTTGAATATCCGATCGCTTCAGTAATACCCGCATCTATGTGATTGTCTCTATTAAGAGAACTTATTTGTTTTGGGAGATCTTTTTCTGTGGTTATTGCTATTCGAGCCATTGTAGCCACAGAATCGACTGGATACTTGCCTATGGCCGTCTCCCCGCTTAGCATCACGGCATCTGTCCCATCGATAATGGCATTCGCCACATCACTGGCTTCAGCCCTGGTTGGCCTGGGATTTTCAGTCATGGATTCCAGCATCTGGGTAGCTGTGATCACAGGTTTTCCCTCTCTGTTACATGCTTTGATCATTCTTTTCTGAACTCCGGGGACTTCTTCCGGAGGGATATCCACCCCTAAATCCCCTCTTGCAACCATTAAACCATCGGAGACCTCTAAAATGCTCGAAATATTTTCTACCCCTTCTTTATTCTCAATTTTGGCTATAATAGGAATATCCGAATTCAGAGCTTCCAGGTGTTTGCGAATTTCGAGTACATCCTCGGGTTTACGAATAAAGGAAGCCGCGATAAAATCCAATTCATTTTCTACAGCAAACGAGATATCTGCTTTATCTTTTTCCGTAAGCGCAGGCAGAGATACTTTTACACCCGGGAGGTTGACCCCTTTCTTATCTTTAACCATACCTTCATTTTTAACTACTGTTTTGACCTCATTTTGATACACTTCTTGCACTTCCAATTCCACAAGACCATCATCTAGAAGTATGACATCGCCGGGAGAAACATCCTGGGTGATGTTGGGATACGTGATATAAACCTTTTTTGCGTCTCCATGAATTTCTTCGGTTTTTAACGTAAAAATTTGTCCCTGTTCCAATTTGACTTGGCCCTCGGTAAAGCTTCCGAGTCGAATTTCAGGTCCCCGGGTGTCTAATAAAATGCTGGAATAATGCCCCAACTCTGAAAAAGCTGTTTTTATTGTTGATATCCTGTTGTGATGTTCAGTATGATCGCCATGAGAAAAATTGAGCCGGGCAATATCCATGCCGCTCTCTATCATGGAAATAAGAGTTTCCTTATCATCACAAGCAGGCCCAATGGTGCAAATTATTTTTGTTTTTCTCAACTTATGACCTCCTTTCATATTCATATTTTCTAATAGCATCTAGCCGCATAATAAAAAAATCGAGGTTTCTAAACTTAAAAGCTTGATAGCAGTTAAATCACACATGATGCGTATCTAAATTTATTTATTTAGAAGCCTTATCTTGGCTCCAACAAACTTTTACCGCATCTTCTCCTACAATTTGAGCAATTCTTGCTAGGGTTTCCCTGCGGTCAGATATAAAGTATTCCCGGGGCACTTTCGCTAGCTTTTTTCGCTCAGGAAAATATAAAAAAACCGGTAATTCGCCTTTTTCCGAATACAGCGAGGCTTTTATTTCCTCCAGTTTTCCGAGCACTTCCTGTGATACCTTGATATAGATTTGCTTCTCCTTTTCTATTTTGTTTCTGCCCTGCTCATCATTTTCTTTTATCTCATCCATTTTTGATGAACCAGCCAATGCTTCCAAGCGTTCAACCAATATTTTAATATCTTCTTCTTTTTGATCCAGCCTGCCTTCAATAAATACCGGTATCCCTTCTGCCAGCAAATGCTTTGATTGCTGATAAACACCAGGAAAAACCACAAGCTCCACAGAACCATATCGATCTTCCAGGGTGCAGAAAGCCATTTGCTGCCCATTTCGCGTTAAAATTTCTTTGCAGTTTTGGGCAATGCCTCCCACCCTGACCCATGATTGATCTTCTTTGTCATGCAGATAGTGTAATGATAAAGCCTTTTGATTGGCCAATAATTCTTGGTAATAATCTAACGGGTGTCCGCTAAGAAAGAAACCCAAAAGCTCTTTTTCCATATTTAAACGTTCATTTAAATTAAATTCTTCTACTTGGGGAAAGGTGAGATCGATTTTTGGAATATCTTCATCCATAAGGTCCCACATGGATACCTGGCCTTTGCTCACGCTTTCAGTAAATGCTTGTCCTTTTTTAATCGCTTCATCCAAAACTTGAAGCAGCTGTTTACGGTTACAATCCAAGCTGTCAAAAGCTCCGACTTTGATTAAGCTTTCTATGACTTTTTTATTGCAGTAACGAAGGTTGACCCTTGTGCAAAAATCGCAAAAGGATTCAAACTCTCCATCCTTTTTTCGACTGTTGATAATTTCCTCTACTGCCCCCCTGCCAACATTCTTGACAGCTGCCAGACCAAACCTAATCCTAACCTCCCCTACCACGGTAAAATCCACGAGGGATTCATTGATATCTGGGGGCAAAATTTCGATATCCATGGATTTTGCGTCTTCAATGTAGTGAGCCAATTTATCCGTATCGTTCATACTATTTGTTAACAAAGCCGCCATAAATTCTACCGGGTAGTTCGCTTTCAAATAAGCAGATTGGTAGGCAATGTAAGCGTAAGCCGCCGAGTGAGATTTATTAAACCCATAATCCGCAAATTTAACAATTAGATTATACACATGCTCACCTAGGTCTCGGCTGTAACCTCTTTCTACACAACCTTCCACAAATTTTTCTTTTTGTTGAGCAAGAATCTTTTTTTTCTTTTTTCCAATCGCCCTTCTTAAAATATCTGCTTCACCCAGGGAAAAACCGGCCATCTTACTCGCAACTTGCATAATTTGTTCTTGATACACCATGATCCCATAGGTTTCTTGTAAAATAGGTTTTAAATCAGGATGGGGGTAACTGACTGGTTTTCGACCATGTTTGCTGTCAATAAAGTTTGGTATCTGCTCCATGGGACCGGGTCGATATAAAGCAGAAGTGGCAATGATTTCTTCAAAACGTGTCGGCTTAAGTTCTTTTAGCACATTCCTCATGCCACTGGATTCTAATTGAAATACACCTAGGGTTTTGCCCTGGCAAATAAGTCTATAAGTGTTGTCATCATCCATGGGGATTTGATCTAGATTGACGCTTTGGCCTCGAGTTTTGTAGATAATATTGACAGCCCAGTTCATCATAGTTAAGGTTTTCAGACCGAGAAAATCCATTTTCAGTAGCCCAAGCTCTTCCAAGGTGCCCATGGGGAACTGGGTGACAATTTGGTCATCGTTACACTGTAGAGGAACGTATTCAGTCAGCGGTTCTTTAGCAATGACGATCCCAGCAGCATGAGTAGACGCATGGCGGGGTATCCCTTCAATAGCCCGGGAAATATTTAACAATTCCCTTACTTGGGGGTCTTCCTGATATAATTCTTTTAAATCATGCTTGGATTCTAAAGCCTTATTTATAGTGATGTCCGGTTCATGGGGGATCATTTTAGCCACACGGTCCACTTGACTGTAACTCATACCCATCACTCGCCCCACATCCCTTACGGCAGCCCGAGCTTGCATAGTACCAAAAGTGATAATTTGAGCCACCCTATCCTCACCATATTTATTGATAACATATTCAATAACTTCTTCACGTTTTTCATAACAAAAATCTATGTCTATATCCGGCATATTGACCCGTTCTGGATTCAAAAACCTTTCGAAAAGCAAATTGTATTTGAGCGGATCAATATTAGTGATTTTAAGGCAATAAGCCACCAAACTCCCTGCTGCAGAGCCTCTGCCCGGACCCACCAGAATATTGTTTTCGTGGGCATATTTAACAAAATCCCAAACGATTAAAAAATAGGCTGCATATCCCATCCTTTCGATCATTCGAAGTTCATAGTCCAATCGATCCCTAGCTCCTTTATCATGTTCCATACCTCGTTCCTTGAGGCCTTGATAACATAATTCTTGCAAGAAACTGTTTTCATCGTGTTCTCCAGGAACACTAAATTCTGGCAAATGCAGGGCATTAAAATCAAATGCTACCTGGCATTTTTCAGCTATCCTTAGTGTATTGGCAACAGCCCCAGGATAATCAGAAAAAATCTCTTCCATTTCTTGTGTGGATTTAAAATAGAACTCCCCTGTAGGAAATTGAAGCCGATCTTCATCCTCCAATTCATTTCCTGTTTGAACGCACAATAAAACGTCATGAGTAGAAGCATCGTCTTTATTCAAATAATGGACATCATTGGTGGCCACCACGCCCACTCCAAGTTCATTCGAAAGTTCCCAAAGGTGTGCATTCACTTGTTTTTCTTCTGTCAGCCCATGGTCTTGTAGCTCCAAATAAAAGTTATCGCACCCATATATTTCTTTTAGCTTTTTTGCCCGTTGTTTGGCAGATTGGTATTGATTATTGAGGATAAGTGAAGAAATTTCACCACTCAAACATGCGCTTAAAGCAATTATACCTTCGTTATACGTCTCTAAAAGCTCATAATCAACCCTGGGTTTGTAATAAAATCCTTCATAATAAGCTTTCGAAACCATTTTTAAAAGATTCTTGTAACCCGTTTCATCTTTGGCTAGAAGAAGTAAGTGGTATTGTATTTTATCTTTCATTGGATCTTTCCTGAACCTATCCTTCGCTGCAACGTAAACTTCACATCCTATTATCGGCTTAATACCAGCTGCTTTGGCTTGTTTGTAAAATTCCACTACGCCATACATAGCGCCATGATCAGTTATGGCTACCGCCGGCATTTCTTCGTCTTTCGCTTTTTTTATTAATTCTTCCGGGCTGCACTGGCCATCAAGTAAACTGTAAAAAGAATGGACATGAAGGTGAACAAAGGATTTATTATTTTGATACTTGCTATTTTTTTCCATTTCAGGCCTTAAACCCATGTTTTCACCTCACCTGACGAACTAGGATTGAAATATATCTATGTTTTATTTTATCACAAAAAAAAATCCTGATTAATCGTATTCAATGAATAATAGATTCCCATGGTTAAAAGTAATTCCGCCACATAATGACTATTTTCCGTATTTATAAACAAATAACAACTTGATACACTGTTTATACATAAATCATTAGGGGGAAAATTTTTTAAACAAAAATTTTATAACGCCCTTGACATTCTCTAAAAGGCGTGCTAATATAATTCTCAAATATCACAAAATAACATAAAGCACTCGCAATGCCTCATCTCTTCAATAAAGAGGTGAGGTAGAGGCGCGGTGATGATCAGTAACCTTCCTTCGGGAGGGGAAGGCGAAAGGCTTCACCGCCGAAGCTGGCAAATTGACAAGCTCCCAGAACGAATGCTATTTGCTGTTTTATAATTTTCATTTTGCCGGCTGGGTCTTGGGGGAATACCTCAAGAACTGTCTGTGCAGGGACTTTCCCTTAACCTGCTCAGATGTGCTACTTCACACTTAGGGAAAAGAGAGAGGGATTGCCGTAGCTGCTCGCTCAAAGCGGCTAACGGTAATT
>CAZARY010000078.1:0-9550 GCA_964487675.1 uncultured Clostridia bacterium
AAAATTATAGTATTTAGTGAAAGTGGCTATGGAGATTGATGGGTAATATTTATGAAATGGTAACCATGTTAAATTAGAATGCTTTTTGTATGCTGATATTGCAATGCCAAATACGGAATTTACCCTGATTTAACTTGATAACCATATATTAAAATAATAGGGGGCGATAATGTATGCAAGCGAACAAAAGAATTTTTTGGCTGGTTTTAGCTACATTTCTAATTACTATCTTAATGGTCTTTTCCGGTTGTAGTCCGGATGATATTATAGAAGAAAGTCCGGAAGAAGAAGCAGGAGATACTGAAGAAGGCAAAGAAGAAATAGATGAAGAGCTCAAAGAATTCAAAGAGGAATTTGAAGTAGAAATTACGGATCATGAGTTGTCAAACTTAGAGGGAGAATTTGTGAATTTGCCGTTGGATTTGGAAGAGCAGATCTTGGTAAAATTTTGGCAAACGCAGTGCCCCGTTTGTTTGGAAGAACTGCCTAAAGTACAATCGTTAAAAGACAAATATGCGGACGATCCAAATAAAGGCATTTATACTGTGAATATAATGGAGGATGAAGACGACATTAGAGAATTCATGGAAGCAGAAGGATATGATTTTCCGGTTTTGTTTGACACCGCAGGGGAAGTGGCTCAGGACTACAATGTTGTAGGCGTACCTATGACTTTTGTGATCGATCAAGAAATGGAGGTTCAATGGTTTGGCATAGGGAAAATTGCTGAGGACAAAATGATAGATGCGTTGGAATCTATCAACTGATCGGCTAAATATATAAGATGAGGGGATAAAATGGAGCAAATTGACTCTGCAATTATCTTGGCCGGTGGAGATAGCAAAAGAATGGGACGGGATAAAAATTTAATCAAATTAGATGGCGCATTGATGATCGAAGTAGTGACAAAAAAGGCGGCCTGTTGGTTTAAAGAAGTTGTGGTGGTCGTTAATAACCCTCAAAAATATCATTTCTTGAATATAGAAAATGTACGCGTTATACAAGACAAAATTCCTACAAATTCAAAATGTTCTTTGAGAGGAATTTATGCAGGCCTTGACGAAATAAACAGCGAGTATGGGTTTGTAATTGCTGGAGATATGCCTTTTATTCAAAATTCCCTTGTTCTTGCAATGGCGGAAAAAGCAGCAACTAGAGCCTGGGAAGTTGTTATACCAAAGTATAATCATCATTATGAGCCTTTATTTGCCCTTTATCATAAAAACTGTCTTCCAAATATGAGAGCCCAGTTGTTATCGGGCAATTATAAAATTATAGACTTACTAGATAGGATCAAAACATTGGAATTGTCTTCAGAATTTTGTAAGCAATATGATCCCCAGCTATGGTCTTTTTTCAATATTAATACCCCGGAGCAGTTGGAGATTGCCAGGCGTTTTTTCCAAAAATAGAATAATGTTTTCTCCGAGCTGAAACAGCCTAAGGGGTGTACTCTATGGCGGTCAGCCGGTAGGAATAAGAGGAAACTCTTTTTCCCCCCGTGCTTGGGAAGGAGAAAAAAGATCAACTGTCTTCCAAGCAGTTGATTAATTTTTTGAGGAGGAATACTTTATGAGCATTCAAGACAAACATGGTCGTCTAATTGATTACCTTAGAGTTTCTGTGACCGATCGGTGCAATTTACGGTGTTTTTACTGCATGCCCCCGGAAGGGATTGAAAAACTCGCGCATTCTCAAATCATGGGCTATGAAGAAATCAAGAGATTTATAGAAGCTGCAGCTCAACTTGGGATTTCGAAAATTAGATTTACCGGCGGCGAACCCTTAGTAAGAAAAGATTTTTACAAATTAATTGAATCTGTAAAAAAAGTTCCGGGGATAGAAGATTTATCTATGACTACCAATGGGACGTTTTTAGCTGATGAAGCGCATCGGCTAAAACAGGCCGGGTTGGATAGGTTGAATATCAGTATAGACACCTTAAAAGAGAATAAATTTACTGAAATTACCAGGGGTGGTCAGCTTCATGAGGTGATCACAGGAATCGAAAAAGCGAAGCGTGTAGGATTAGAACCTGTGAAGATTAATATAGTTGTTATCAGAGGAACAAATGATGATGAGATTTTAGATTTTGTTAAATTTGCCTCAGAATACGACGTAGAAGTCAGGTTTATAGAATATATGCCCATGGAAGAAAAAGAAAACTGGGGGAATGCTTTTATTTCGATGGAGGAAGTTAAGAAAATTTGTGCTCAATTAGGCTCTTTAGAACCTACCAATACGTCCAAGGGTAATGGCCCAGCGAAATCTTACCGGATAAACGATTATCCAAAAGTCAGATTAGGTTTCATCTCCCCCGTAAGCGAACACTTTTGTGCCGCTTGTAACCGATTAAGGTTGACATCTGATGGAAAAATAAAAACGTGTTTGCTGTCCAATGATGAGATTGACATCAGGCGTATCATTGAAACTGGTAATGATGAAAAATTGCATGATGTTTTACGTCAAGCATTATTTGCTAAACCAAGCGGACATCGCATATGTACTAAAGAAATTCCAGCGGGTAAAAAATGTCAAAGGTATCGCTCTAAAAGGGGCATGAGTCAAATCGGGGGGTGATTTTATGCTGGATCAATCTCATGGAAGAGTTATGGCTATTTGCCTCAGCGAAAAAACAGGGGAACAAAAACGTCCTGTATCTAAAGCGAAAGTGCTCAAGTCGTATGGATTAGAAGGAGATGCCCATGCGGGTGATTGGCATCGTCAAGTCAGCTTGCTTGCTCAAGAAAGTATTGATAAGATAAAGCGAAGGGGATTAGCGGTGTCTCAAGGAGACTTTGCAGAAAATATTATTACCCAGGGCATTGAGTTAACTGGCATTCTTCCTGGTGCCTCAGTTTTTATTGGAGATCATGTGAAATTGGTGGTGACCCAAATTGGGAAAGAATGTCATGATCGCTGTGCCATTTATGAAGCCGCAGGAGACTGCGTTATGCCTAGAGAAGGGATATTCACCCGCGTAGAAAGCGGTGGTGTAATCAAACCGGGAGATTCGGTCCAGGTAGTGGATCAGTCTGATTAAGTCAGCACCAATATTAATGCTGTGAATTACTGTCAAACAATATTCATAAAGGAGTTTTTTTATGCAGAAAATCAAAGTGGAAAACGCTGTCGGGAAAATATTAGCTCATGATTTAACAAAGATTGTCCCGGGAAAGTTCAAAGGCGCTGCATTTAAAAAGGGGCACATAATCAAAGCAGAAGATATTCCGGAACTGAAAGAAATGGGAAAAGAACATATTTATACCTATAAGATGTCTCCTGGAGACTTGCACGAAGACGATGCGGCGAAAAGGTTAGCCGATATTTTGCAAGGCGAAAACCTAGAAGCTGTGGGGCCGGAAGAAGGTAAAATCACTCTAAAATCTGGCTGTAAAGGTCTTTTAAAGGTTGATAAAGAGGCGCTTTTATGTATGAATTTTCATCCGGAGATTATAGTGTCTACACTGCATAACAATCGTCCCGTTCAAAAAGAAGACAAGGTGGCAGCTACTAGAGTGATCCCCCTGGTTATAGACGAAGATAAAATTTCAGAAGTTGAAGAAAGATTGGAGACAGGACCACCCTTGGTTAATGTGAAAGCATATCAAAAGTCCGGCGCCGGTTTGATTGTAACCGGAAATGAAATTTATTACGGCAGGGTGCAGGACAAATTTAAACCGGTGATTAATAGTAAAATGACTGCATATGGGATGACCTTGAAAGAAACGGCCTACTTACCGGATGATAAGAAACAGCTTTCATCAAAACTGATAGAAATGGTGAATAGGGAAGATTTGGAATTGGTTGTGATCAGTGGAGGTATGTCCGTAGATCCAGATGATATAACGCCGGATGTTATAAGAGAAGCCGGGGCGGAGGTTGTTACTTATGGGACACCTGTACTGCCCGGAGCGATGCTTATGCTTGCTTATTGGCACCAAAAACCCATAATTGGACTGCCAGCATGTGCCATGTTTGCCGAAACCACTGCTTTTGATCTCTTGCTCCCTCGTATAGCAGCCGGGGAGATGGTGACACGAGATGACATAGCCAGGTTGGGCCATGGGGGATTGTGTTTACAATGTGAAACGTGTCGATTTCCCAATTGCAGTTTTGGTAAAGAAAGCTAACCTAGACATAAAAAGATAGTCGAAAGTACTAACCACTACAAGGAGGCAGGATATGATTCCCGTAGTTTCTATAGTTGGTAAATCGAAAAGCGGCAAAACCACTTTGATTTGTGCTTTGATAAAAGAACTGAAAAACCAGGGTTATAAAATTGCGACCATAAAACATGACATTCATGGATTTGACATTGATAAACCTGGAAAAGACACCTGGAAACATGGAGAGGCTGGGGCAGATGCCGTGGTCATCGCTTCCCCTTATAAAATGGCTTTAATTGAGCGTTTAGAAACAGAACGTTCAATTGATGATATTGTTGAGAATAAGCTGGACCGTGATACTGATTTAATTTTAACGGAAGGATATAAAAAAGGCCCAAAACCCAAAATTGAAATTGTCCGGACGCAAAAAGACCCAGAACCTTTGTGTGGTCAAGAAGATAAACTGCTGGCTTTTGCCGCTCAAAATCCTGGACAAATAGAAAAGAAAGCTCAAAGATTAGGTGTGCCTGTATATGATTGGGAAGATTATACGGGTTTGACAAACTTTATTCTCAATCAATTTCAAATAAAATGCCGATAAAATTATTATTGTATATGTTTCATTATAATGAGAGTAGAAAACTGCAAGTTTAGGGGGACAAGGTTTTGAACTGGAAAGATATTTGCTGGGATAATCCTAGAAAATTGGCCAGGATATTAAGCCTGGTTGAAAATAGAAATAATGAAGCCCAAGTGCTGGATTTGATGGATGTGATATACCCTAAGACGGGCCAAGCACACGTATTAGGAATCACAGGAGCTCCAGGGGCCGGCAAAAGCTCCCTCGTGAATGCTTTGGTAAAGGAACTGCGAAAAGAAGGAATAAAAATTGGGATTATTGCTGTTGATCCCTCCAGCCCGTTTACGGGCGGCGCTATTTTAGGTGATCGAGTCAGGATGCAAGATCATTGCCTGGATAAAGGGGTTTTCATACGCAGCATGGCAAGTAGGGGCAGTTTAGGGGGCGTGGGTGTCTCTACCCGGGAAGCTGTGTCTATCTTAGATGCTGCGGGTTTTGACCTGGTAATTGTAGAGACTATTGGCGTTGGGCAAAGCGAGATAGACATAGTCAAAATGGCCGATACGGTGATGCTGGTGCTTACGCCAAATGCGGGCGATAGTATACAGACTTTGAAGGCTGGAATTATGGAGATTGGCAATATATTTGTTATTAATAAGTCGGATCTTCAGGGCAGCGATCAAATTTATCGAGAAATTGAGGTTATGTTAGATTTTCATTATCATAATAGCATTAGGAATAAACCGGAGATTTTTAAAACCTCCATCCCTAAATCGGAAGGCATTTTTGAGTTAGTTGAAGCCGTGGGACGTCATAAAAAATCCTTGAAGGAGCAAGGCGTGTGGAGCCAATTACGCAGAGATAGAGCAGAGAGACAATTTTACGAACTCATACAGCGGGAAGTAGAACGCCGGGTGTGTCAGGAAATAAATAGACCAGAGAGGGAAAAAGGCATTTTGGAACAAGTAAAAACCTATCAAATCAGCCCTCACACCGCTGCGCGAAAGATGGTTGAACATGTCATGCGTTGAGTTTTATGTAGAGGGGGGGTTACTTGAACACCGAATTTGGTTATGGAGGCCACAGCAATTCAGATTGCCAGATTGAAGGTCAAATAGGAGAAGTTGTGGGTCAATCGGGTGAGTATGTCACCGTTGAAATTGAACGACATGGTGCTTGCAAACATTGTGGAGCGTGTTTTATCGGTAAAGGAGAGGACAAATTTACCCAATTAGTACTGCGCAATTCCGTTGATGCCCAAATAGGCGACCAGGTAGAGGTAGACGTGGCAGGAAAAGACCTGGTTAAAGCTTCCCTGCTGTTATACTTTATACCCGTAGTTGCCCTAGTTATTGGAATGCTTGCCGGAAACCGGCTTCTTTCGGGGACAGGGATAGGAGAAAATGCCGCCAGTGTATTAGGGGGCGTTGTTTTTTTAGCCATCGCTTTGCTTATTTTAAAATGGTATGACCGCCGTTTAAGGGAAAAAAGTTTACAAACCTATCAACCCGTAATCATTAGAAAACTTAATCACTGAAGTATTTGCCTGTTTAAGTTTTTTTAGTGCTGACTTTTTTGTGAGAGGTATAGATGACTGTGATGATGCCTGCCAGGGAAATGATTGCCCCGACCAGCGTCTCTGTGGTGGGAATTTCTGCCAAAAAAACAATTCCCAAAAGGATTCCGCCAGTGACTTCTTGGGTGGCAATAATGCTCGGAATAAAGCTTCTTATTTGCCGGAGTGCTGCATTGTACAAGGTGTGCCCCAGGGCAGTGGGAAGCAAGGCTAACCCCAATAAGGACAGGATTTCTATCGGCTGAAGAGAAATTTGGAAAGTTGGAAGCGCAAAAGGGAATAGAAACAAGGAAGAAAGCATGTAAAGCCAAAAAGCATAAGGTATAAGTGCCATTTTGTCCTTTTCTTTTCGGCCCACGATAGAATAAACAGCCAAACAAAGCGCAGAAAAAAAGGCCATTACGTTACCGGTAATAGTAACGAGATCTACCTCTGGTTGAAATCCAACCAGGATAGCCAGTCCAATGATCGCTAATAGAGCACCCGATAATTCTTTTATAGTCGGTTTGTACCCTTTAATGATTTCGTAAATATACACATAAACAGGTGCTGTATATACGATAACCAGGGTGTGGGCAATGGATGTATAATACAAAGACCAAATATAGAACAAAAAATGAAGTGCTGTGATGATGCCGAAAATCAAATAGCGTTTTTGAAAGGTTATTATAGTGATAGGCATTTTATAAACATAAGAAAACAGCAGCAAAAATAGGCCGCCTCCGAACATCCTAGAAAATGTGACTTGGGCAGGGGAAAGACCTGAAGCCAACCTGGTGAAAATAGGGCTGGTAGAGAAAAAAAAGGTGGCAATAACTGCAAGTAAGATTCCATTGGTGGCTGCTCTCATCTCATAGTTCCTCCTTTTTCTTAAAGATTATTCTGGCTTAATGAAAAAATTCCTTTCTTTTTGAGGAAAAATATTCAAGGGGAAAATATTTCTTTGTTGTGAAGGAAGGAAATATTTTGTATAGTTGAGTCACGCAAATAAGCTTTGGCTAATAAGACAGAAAACCCTTTACAAACTATTGCTTGTGAAAGTTTGGGTTGGCGCGCATGAATTTTTAAATTTTGCTAAAATGAGAGGAGAATGAAATATGGATCATAAAAAAGAAGCTCTCCAGCGGGTTAGGACGGCAATAGGTCACCTAAAAGGCATAGAAAAGATGATTGAAGGGGATAAATATTGTATAGATATAATCAATCAAATAACGGCGGTCCAGTCCTCTTTAAGGAAATTAAGCGATCAAGTATTAGAGGGCCATCTCCACTCCTGCGTGAAAGGCGCTATCAAGCGGGGTGATGATGAAGAAATTTTACGTGAATTAATGGAAGTATTTAGACACAGGGGACAACCCAAATAAGAGGAGGAGTATTTATGAGTGAAAAGCAAGTAAGTTTTAAAGTACCGGGTATGAGCTGCGAACATTGTAAAATGGCGATCACTAAAGCCATCGATCAATTGGAGGGGGTACAATCGGTAGAGATAGACCTGGGTAGAAAATTAGTCAATGTGACCTATGAGGAGACGAAAATTAATCCGACTGAGCTAGAAAAAGCAATCAATAATGCAGGCTATGAAGTAAAGAATAAAAAGCTTTGAAGTATATCACTGGTGTTAGGGTATCGTGAGCCCTGCACTTACAGTTTATATGTAGGAATGCGCCAAACTATAACTTTAGAGTGTATAAATCAAGGAGAACAAAATAACCCTATAAAATCTTCACAAAAAGTGAGTCACAATCAAATTTTTTTGATAAAACAGGAATTAAACATATTCATATAGAATAATATAAGTAGGTGTTCGCATGTAAAAAATTTTTGCCAACTTGCCAAGTTTCTGTAACTTTTTTAATCTTACCTAAAAACAGATAAGCGAGCACTCAAGTATTACCAATATCACAAGGAGGGATGTTCATGGAAAAATTTATTAAGCTAGTCTGTATCATCTTTTTGTTCGCAGTTATTTCAGGAGGCGCTATTCTTGCCCAAGAGGATGCAAATGAAGGCACAGAAGTGGAGTTAGAGTTGAGGGGTAAAGAAACAATTGAAGTTACCGGCTTTATTATGGATGGCAGGAGCTTAGTATCAGCAGATACGTTTGAGGCGGTCTCTGATGCTGTTGTATCTTTTGATGTGGACACAGAACAAATAGAAATCAATTATCCTGATAAACCAACCATGGAACTAGAATTAGGAAATGAACAAGGGCACGTAAATGGCGAAGCGATCAGCATGCCCTTGGCACCTCGGATAATTCAAGATGAAGTTTATATGCCTTTAAGGGTAATTTTTGAGCATTTAGAATACGATGTGGGTTGGGACAATGGTGTCATCACACTGGAAGAAATTATAGCACCCGTGGTAGAGCCATTGGATGTAGAAGACGGCACTTACAGGGCAGCGTCAGAATCATCATTAGATCGGTACGGTTTTACAGTTGCCGAAGTGACCTTTGAAGATGGATATATAGTGGATGTTTATTTGGTAGAATATGATAACGTGGGGTTAAGGAAAGAGAAAGACTATCATTATGATGTAGAAAGCTGGCAGGATGTTAGGGATGACTACCCGGAGCAATTCGACTCGTTACAGGCCATGTTGAATGAAATGGGAGAACGGTTTGTCAATTATAACACTGCTGAAGTAGACACGATTTCCGGTGCAACGAGTACTTCGAACAAGGCAATTGACGCTGTTGAACGGGCTATAAACATGGCGAAAGGAGAAACTGGCCCATTTGACGGGACTTTTATGGGTGTGTCGGAAATTGGAGAACGAAGCTGGGGTATTGCCCTGGTTACCATTGCAGATGGTGAAATTGTAGAAGTAAAGCTTGAAGAAGCGAACCGGCATGAGCCTTTTGGCCCCCTAACCGAAGCAGAGTTGAAAGGGGCGGATTACGACTGGGATGAATTCCACGAAGCCAGAGAAACAATGCCGGAATGGTTTATTGAAGCACAGTCTCCGGATGTAGATACTTACACTGGCGCCACAGGAAGTTCAGAAGGCTGGCAACAGGCTGTGGCCAGGGCCATGGCCAATGCGGGTGCTTACGATCGCATGGTTGGCGCATCAGCGGCTGATAGCCATGGGTTTGTTGAAGCCGACTTGGTTGTGGAAGACGGCGAATTTTTTGATATAGGGTTAACCGAGTATGACAACCTGGGATTGCGAAAAGATGTTGACTACGAGTACGATGTAGAGAATTGGGCGGAAATCAGTGATGATTATCCTGAAGAATATGACAGTTTAAGGGCTATGTTGGATGAGATGGTGGAAAGA
>CAZARY010000079.1:0-9450 GCA_964487675.1 uncultured Clostridia bacterium
GGGGATGATGTTGGAAATAAGCATTTGATTGGTCGCTTATTTCAGTGATTCTGTCCAATACGCCTTTAACGACCTTGGAATGACCGCACAAAAGACATGAATTGACGGGAGCAGGTTCATATAAAAAAGTATGGTCACAAATAGGGCAGTAACTGCGGTAATATTTTCCCATTTGAGGGGGTAAACCAAAATTGACTATATTTTTTTTGGACGCATTCCTTAAAAGTTTTTTAAAACAAATAAAAGAAGGATTTTGCATGGAAAAACTATTGTATTCTCTAGCAATCTTGGGTAAGGAATGGGCATCAGAGTTAGACAAATAGCAATAATTTTGTACCTGTGGAACGGCATCCGCAAGATAATTGTCCGCGCTTAAGCCTAATTCAATCGCGTTAAAATCCAAATTATGCTTTTTCAAAAAAGCTGACAAATCATCGATGCAAGTCCCTAAGAGGCTTTTAAATGGAGTGAATGCATGGGCTGGTATTAAGACACCTTTAAGGCTAAACACTATTTCAAATATTTTGCTGATATTTGTCTTTACTAGTTGGGTGCTCAGCGTATTGTTTGTGGTATAGTGATTCACCCAATTAGAGAATGTCTTGGTCGTTTTTAAATCAGGGAAATAAGCTATAAAATGCGCTTTGCCTCCATAGATCGATAATTCTATTTCGCTGCCGGGGAATAACAATAACTTGCCCTCATAAATAAAGCCACCCCCATTTTGATAAGCTAGCTTACCCTGTTTTATAAATTCTTCAAGCTCTGAAATAACTGCTGGTGAAGCACAATCAACAATGCCGACTATCTGCAATCCCTTTATTTTATGTGCGTAATCCATTATATTCTTCATTGTCATTTCTTGGGATGCGGTGACCTTAACGACTTTTCCCCCAGCGCTTCCAACATGAATATGAAGATCTGCCAAGTATCTTTTAGACAAATTATCAACTCACTTTTTAGATCTATTCTGTGAACCTCGCAGGACTAAAGTCACGAGAATATGTGATGACTTTTTCAATTAAGAGCGATCATTATAAAATAGGGTCATTAGATGTAGAAAAGTAGGTGCCATGCATTGCAAAGATGAAACGCCACTGAAATGATTAATTATTCATGAAATAATAAGTAATACATTAAGGAAATCAAGGTTTTACTATCGTAGATTTGCTTATATTTAATTAGTTCCTTAAGCGCATTAATTGTTTTCTTTTCTAATTTTAAGTTTTCATCTTCATCTTGGGGCGTATATTTGTATGATAAACCAGTAGCTAAAAAAAGATGGACAGTTTCATTCAAATAACCTGGACTTGGATAAAAAACGGTTAAGTATTCAAGATTTTCCGCTTTTAGTTTGAGTTCTTCACTCAGTTCTCTTTCAGCGCAGATTTTTGGATCTTCTTCAGGTTCTAATACCCCTGCAGGGATTTCTAAAAGCTCTTTTTCCAAAGCTTTTCGGTATTGTTTTACCAGGTAGATTTCTTCATTTTCTACTGGTAAGATTGCAGAAGCTCCTGGATGCTTGACAATTTCTCGGTAGCCATGTTTGTTTTTATTAAATTCAACCAGGTGCTTTTCCAAGGTGACAATTTTCCCTTGGTAAATGATGTCTTTTTCAATTGTTTTTTCCTCCAAATCATCCACCTCGCTTTGAGCATAAAACGCTTATATGAAATCTTATATCTGCATGAAATTTTATGGGGAACTTTTTATAAGCGATAAAAAAATCAGCATTAAGCAGTGCTGGCTTTAACCATCTCAGCGCCTTTTCGTAAAGCTTTTTCATTTAAAGGTATTAAGTTATGCCTTCTCTCAGGCAAGACTTTTTTCAAGGATTCCAAGACGCTTTCAATAGAAACAACGTTCGTTAGCTCTATCAAGGCGCCCAATACAACCATATTAGCTATCCTGGGGTTCCCTAAATCATTTGCCATTTCATTAGCGGGTACAGGATATATAGAAACATTTGTTTCTGCCTCAATTTTTACCTCATTCTCTATTAAAGAACTGTTGTACACAAGGATGCCATTGTCTTTGATGCTTTCCTTAAACTTAAGTACGGAGGGATAATTCATGGCAATTAGTATATCGGGGTTGGATACAATAGGAGAACCTACTTGTTCTTCTTCGGTGATCACAACAGTACAATTAGCTGTGCCTCCGCGCATTTCCGGACCATAAGACGGCATCCATGTCACAGCTTTGTCTTCAAGCATTCCTGCGTATGTGAGTAATTGTCCCATACTCATAATTCCCTGACCGCCAAATCCAGCCATAATTATCTCATACATTTTGGCTCACCTCCTCCTGGAGAGATTTGGTATCTCCCAGGGGATAATGCGGTATCATATGCTCCTGGAGCCAATTAATTGATTCTTTGGGACTCAATCCCCAATTTGTTGGGCAGGTTGAGAGAATCTCAACCATACTAAAGCCCTCTGATTGTAACTGAAGTTGAAAAGAATTTTTTATAGCTTTTTTTGTTTTTTGGATACTTTTGTTATCGTGAACTGACTGACGGGTTATATAAACTGCTCCATCTAAAGTTGCCAGCATTTCAGACATTTTCACCGGAAGTCCTTGTATACGCGTATCCCGTCCCGTTTGTGAAGTGGTGGTTTTTTGACCCGGTAAAGTGGTGGGAGCCATTTGCCCTCCCGTCATCCCATAGATTGCATTATTTACAAAAATAACGCTTATATTTTCTCCTCTAGCAGCAGCATGAACTATTTCAGCAGTTCCAATAGAAGCCAGGTCCCCGTCTCCTTGATAAGTAAACACCAGATTACCAGGATGAACGCGCTTAATGCCTGTTGCCACTGCAGGTGCCCGTCCATGGGAAGCCTGCTGCATATCTACATCAAAATAATTATAAGCTAACACTGAGCATCCCACGGGGGCTACGCCTATGGTATATTTGTGCTGTTCTAGTTCGTCGATGGCTTCTGCCACCAATCTGTGGATTATCCCGTGGGTGCAGCCCGGACAGTAATGCATCTTTACATTGCACAATGAGACGGGTTGTTTGAATACTTGTTCTGCCATTAATTTTCACCTCCGTATATCCGTTCAATTTCATCTAAAACATTAGGGGGTTCTGGCACCATGCCCCCTGTTCTGCCAAAAAAGTAAACTGGTACTGACCCATTCACGGCTAGTTTAACATCTTCTACCATTTGGCCAAGACTCATTTCCACGGTTAAAAAAGCTCGGGTTTGGCGAATGACTTTATCAATGGCTTTTTGGGGAAAAGGCCACAGGGATATAGGGCGAATAAGCCCCACATTGAGCCCTTTTTCTCTAGCTCTTTTAATGGCACTGGTACAAACCCGGGCTGTGGTTCCGCAAGCTACAAGAAAAAGGTCTGCATCTTCGTTAATAATTTCATAGCGCTGTTCATTTTTCTCAATTTCCTTATATTTTTTTTGCAATTTTAAGTTGTGTTCCTCCAACACCTCTGCTTCTAAGGATAAAGAGTTGATGATATTTGTGTGCTTACGTTCTCTTTTCCCTGTAGTCGCCCATTTCTTTTCAGGAAGTTCAGATATCTCTACCGCATCTTTATGAAGCTCTACAGGCTCCATCATTTGTCCTAGGGTCCCGTCTCCAAAAATTAAAGCAGGATTTCGATATCGATCCGCGACTTCGAAAGCATCCATGGTTAAATCAATCAATTCCTGAACAGAATCCGGGGCAAATACCACCGTTCTATAGTCGCCATGACCGCCTCCTTTGGTAGCTTGAAAGTAATCAGATTGGGCTGGTTGAATACCGCCGAGTCCCGGACCACCACGAACTATATTGACAATAACACAGGGCACTTCCGCGCCAGCCAAGTAAGATATACCTTCTTGTTTTAAACTTATACCCGGACTCGAAGAACTTGTCATAACCCTGGCGCCAGACCCAGCGGCGCCATAGACCATATTAATGGCTGAAACTTCACTCTCGGATTGTATAAAAGTGCCACCGACTTCTTGTAATCTTCTCGACATATACTCGGGTAATTCATTTTGCGGCGTGATTGGGTAACCAAAAAAGTATCGGCATCCTGCTCTAATAGCAGCTTCGCCAATAGCTTCATTACCTTTCATAAGAGTTTTCACCATTTGTAATCCCCCTTCATTATAATTCCCCACTCAATTTAGTTGGTTTCCTTAAAAACTTCAATGGCAAGGTCAGGGCACATCCTAGCGCACATAGCGCAGCCAATGCATTTATCCATCTCATAAACCGTCGCTGGATGATAGCCCTGTTCATTAATTTTATCTGACAGCTTTACAATTTGCTGCGGACACGCATCAATGCACAATTCACATCCTTTACATCTTTCCTCATAAATTATTACACATCCCTTTTTTTTAGCCACCTTAACCCCTCCTAAAAGCATTCGAATGATAAAAGCGTTACTTTAATTTAACCATACCATTCCCAAGGTAGAGTTTGAAATAGGGTCAATGGTAACACCTTTCCCCAAACTCTATCATCTTTACTCACATCATCTATCAAAAAATTGGGCACAGCTGAATAAATTAAAGGGATATCTTTTTCCAAAGAAATTTCCGCACAAAAATCTAATCCGTATAAAATATCGTTAACGGTGGTTTCTTCTTTCATGTGTGTGTTATTCACTATCCCTGTAAACTTTAATCGCGCAGTGGCTTCAATTGTTTTTGCTAACTGGAGAACATTATCAACTTCTATCGCTTTAATCCTGTTTGCGTTTACCACCAACCAAAAATCATATTCGTTGATTGATATATAAGGCGCATAACTGCCTAAAGGCAACACGCCTTCAGATTCGCCCCCAAGATCTACAACCACCTTGCCTACCGGTGATTTTACAGCACTTTTAGCAGCAGGCATAAGCGTTGGGAAATCCGCATATTTCATATTTTTATTGGGGAATATAGTTTTAATGCCCGCTTGGTTTAATTCATCCTCCAACTCCATAGACCGAAAGTAAGGATTGGTCATATCTAAATCTATTATACTTGTAGTAACCCCATTTTTTGCAAGATAACGGCAAAAATTTAAGGCATTTTCTGTTTTTCCACTGCCGAAATGGCCAGCAAAAGCGAAAAGAGATTTAGCCGGAATTTCAGGTTTTTCTGCCATATTCTCACCTACTTTACTCAATCAAAATGCAGCCAAAGTCTCCAAAATCATCTATTTTACGAGCTAAGGTTTATTCGAAATCACACGTATTCTTTCGCTGTTTCCACCCCTTTTATTACCCGCAACCCACCTTCAGCCAAAGCTTTCATTTCGTCTTCTCCGGCAAAAATCATCACTTGACCAAGAAATCCAACATACGCCTCCAAATGATTAGTTAAGTAATCGTCATGCGCAAGCCCACCAGTTATAACTATTGCATCAAGTTCACCTTTTAGTGTTACCACACAAGCCCCAATTTCTTTGGCAATTTGGTAGATCATAGCATCATAAATCAACTTGGCATGTTGATCACCAGATTCTATCATTTGAACAACTTTTTTGCCGTCATTTGTATTTAAATAGGACACCAGGCCGCCATTTCCGATAATTTGTCTTTTCAGCTCACCCCAACTGCAATCATAGTTTTCTGCGTACTTAAACAAATCGCCATTGGGCAGCCCTCCACTTCGTTCAGGTGAAAAAGGACCTTCACCATCAAGCGCATTATTAACATCTATGACTTGTCCTTGTTGGTGGGCTCCTACAGAAATTCCACCCCCTAAGTGGCAGACAACCAAGTTTGACTCTTGATATTTTTTCCCGATTTTGTGAGCCGCTTTTCTAGCTACGGCTTTTTGATTTAAAGCATGAAAAATACTTTTCCGCCTAATAGGGGCAAAGCCTGACACCTTAGCGATCTCCTCCATTTCATCTACCACCACAGGATCTACAATATAGGCGTGAATATCTAATTGGTCTGCTATTTCCCTGGCTATAATCCCCCCTAAATTGGAAGCATGCTCGCCCTGGTACCCTTCCATTAAATGCTTCACCATCAAGTCATTGACCCGATAAGTGCCGCCAGAAATGGGTTTTAATAAACCTCCACGTGCTACAATACCATCAAACTTGTGTATATTTATTCCTTGCTCATCCAAAACATTTAATATGCTATCTTTTCGAAATTGATACTGGTCAGAAACCCCGTGGAATTCATTTAAATCATCAATAGAATATTCAATTTTTTTCTCCAAAATAGGACTTTCCCCTTCAAATACGGCTATCTTGGAAGAAGTTGAACCGGGGTTTATAATTAAAAGCCGTGGTTCTTTCTTCATGTCGCCCCCTCCCTGTTGGCAAGTATTGTAGATTTAAAGAGTATGACTAAAGAATCACATAATTAGAACGCACTTTTCTAATGGCTTCAATTCTTTCCTCGGCCAAACGGTTGGCAGCCTGATGCGTGGGGATATTATCTCTTTCTGCTACCTGAAATACATGATGAATATTATCGTATATTTTAGCTATTTGTCTGTACGCTCTTTCTTTATTGTACCCTATAAGTTCTTCAGATACATTGGTAACTCCTCCAGCATTTAAAACATAATCTGGCGCGTAAAGGATGCCTTTTTCCTCTAGCATTTTGGCGTGTTTATCTTCTTCAGCCAGTTGATTATTTGCAGCCCCAGCCACAGCTTTAACGCTTAGCTGAGGAATCGTCTCATCATTCAAAATTGCACCTAATGCACAAGGGACGAATATATCAGCTTCTTGACGATATATGTCTTTGGTATCTACTACAGTGACCTCACATTCGTTGGTTACTTGTTCTATGGCTTCCTCGTCAATATCCGTTATAATCAATTGGCTTCCTTCATCAGATAATAATTTACAAAGGTGGTACCCCACACTTCCAACTCCCTGGACAGAAATCGTTCTCCCTTTTAAACTAGCGTCTCCCCATAATTTTTCCGCTACCGCTCTCATACCATAAAAACACCCATAAGCCGTGGCCGGGGAAGGATCACCACTTTTACCAGGCAGTCCCACTGCATATCTTGTTTCTTGGCTCACGATTTCCAGGTCTTTATCATCCACCCCAACATCTTCTGCAGTAATGTATCGTCCCCCTAAGCTTTGAACATACCTACCGTAAGCGCGCCACATTGCTTCTGATTTGTCTTTTTTGGGATTACCAATTATAACGCCTTTGCCACCACCCAAATTTAGACCGGCAGCCGCTGCTTTATAGGTCATTCCCCTTGAAAGCCGAAGTACATCTTCAATGGCATCCTCTTCGCAATCGTAGGTCCACATCCGTGTACCCCCAAGGGCAGGTCCCAAAGTTGTGTCATGAATGGCTATTAATGCCTTTAAACCCGAAGTTTCTTCTTGACATACGACCAATTGCTCGTGCTCGCAGTCTCTCATAATTTCAAATACATTCATGAGATTGAACCTCCTTCAAAATTTATTCTTGTAATGATTGTTTTGCAGCCATCATGCTCGCAGCTGCAATGGAACAAACTTTGGTTTCATGCGGATCTGCACGGGAGGTCAGTACTACCGGGGCTTTAGCACCAGCCAATATACTCGCCACTCTACCACCAGCTAGGGTGGTTAAGGATTTATAAAGTACATTGCCTGTTTCGATGTTAGGAGCCAATAATATATCGGCATTGCCAGCCACTTCACTTGTAATATCTTTTTGCTGCGCTGCTTCGGGTGAAATGGCATTATCAAGCGCTAATGGGCCATCTATAACCGCCCCTATTATCTGACCTCTATCTCCCATTTTTGACAAAGAAGCTGCATCCAATGTGGCTTGCATGTCAGGATTGACAGTTTCTACAGCAGCTAAAACGGCCACCTTTGGCCGTGTAATTTCCAAATTAACTGCAACATCAATCGAATTTTGGATAATCTCATATTTTTCTTTTAATCCGGGGGTTATATTCATGGCTGCGTCGGTTAATAATAGTAGCTTTTCATATTTGGGTAATTCAAAAATAGCTACGTGGCTTAATATTTTACCTGACCTAAGCCCACATTCCTTATCCAAAACAGCTTTTAAAAGATCTCGCGTTTGTACATTCCCTTTCATTAATAGATCTGCTTCACCTTGGGAAACCCTTTGAACGCTTTCAAAAGCAGCCTTTTTGGGGTCTGGGTGGTCAATAATCTGAAAATTAAGCAGCTCAAAGCTTATTTCTTGAGCCAGACGGTGGATTTTATTTTTATTTCCGACAAAGATGGGGTCACAAAGTTGCTTTTCTACTGCCTCTTTTATAGCTTTCAAACTTTCTTTATCTTCAGGGGCTGCTATGCAAATGGTTTGCTTAGGTAGCTCATGTGCTCTTGAAAAAATATCATCAAGGTAATTAGCCATAAACCATCCCCCTTCGATTTATTAAGACTTTAATCTTTTACCGATATTGCTTTGCAAATTTCATACCAAATAAAAAACCCCGAAAAATCCGATCCGAATTTTCGAGGGATGTAAAAAAGTGCATAACACGCAATAAAGTGCATGCAAAACATTGCATTCAATTGCCCTATTTAACCTGTTAAAACAGATTAAATTCTATTTCTTTAAGCCGTATTTAGATATTTTATACTGCAAAGTACGTAATCCAATGCCTAGATCCTCAGCTGTTTTTTGGCGATTCCCATTGTTTGTATTTAGTTTGCTTAGAATAATATCTTTTTCTATATTGTCCATCGCTTCCTTTAAAGAATTGGCATTTGTTAGATGATTTAATGTGCGAATATGGCTTTTTTGTTCTATTGTTTCTTGACCAAATTCTCTTTCTATTGGAAAGTAAGGAAAATGCGTGAGGAGAATTTCAGTTTCTTTGATGTCTAAATTGATCATCGCACGGCCAATATAATTCTCTAATTCTCGCACATTTCCAGGCCAGTTATATTCTTTTAGTCTTTCAATTGCAGCTTTTGAAATACTCGTTACATTTCTTCCATATTCCTGGTTAAATTTTCTTATTAAATAATAAGTGAGCTCAGGAATGTCTTCAGGCCTCTCTCTGATTGGAGTTATATAGATAGGGATTACATTTAATCGGTAGTACAAATCCTTTCTAAACCCTTGATTAGCAATAGCCTTTTCAAGATCTTTATTTGTAGCAGCTATGACGCGACAATTTACAGGAACTGATCGATGACCTCCCACTCTAACGAATTCCCATTCTTGTAATACACGCAATAATTTAACCTGTAAGCGCAAAGACATCTCGCCAATTTCATCTAAGAATATACTTCCATTCTTTGCTTGCTCAAATAAACCTTTTTTACCACCTTTTTTGGCTCCAGTGAAAGCGCCTTCCTCATATCCAAACAGTTCGCTTTCTAAAAGATTCTCTGGTAAAGCAGCACAATTGACCCGGATAAAGGGGTTAAACCGGCGTTCACTGGCATTGTGAATGGCATGTGCAAACAACTCTTTTCCCGTACCGCTTTCACCTCTTAAAAGTACAGTGGCAGGAGTCTCTGCAGCTG
>CAZARY010000080.1:0-9393 GCA_964487675.1 uncultured Clostridia bacterium
TAGAATTTAACGGGGAATTAAGAAAAAATCAGCAGGAAGCAGCAGATGCCATGCTTAATCATGGCATCTGCTTCTTCCAAAGCCTTTGGCAAAACAGTATTTGGTGCTTATTTAATGCTTATAGAAAAAGAAAAACACTGGTGCTGCTGCACAATAAGAAGCTTCTCACCTAGTGAAAAGAATAGCTTAAAGAACTTAAACACATAAAAAAATCTTTCGGTTCATCAAACTGGTAATAATGCGCAAGATAATAATGCTCAAGATGATAAACAAAACGAACAAAAGAATAAAGAGAAAAAAGACAGTAAGATGGAACAAGAGTTAATTGGTCAAATTGGCGGAGGCAAAAACAGACCCTCGGCTATTTTAGATATTGCCTTGATGCAATCACTGATTTAACTTGATAACCATGTCAGAAAAAACTATTTCCTACGATGTGGCGTGTGTTTCAACCAATATTGAAGCTAGTAAAGGCAACGATAACAGCGATTCATTCTACCAGGGGATGATAGAATAAATAATCATCCCCACCTTTAATTAAAGCTGGGATTATGGCTCTTTCACAATTAGATTAAAAATATATGAGCCACCCTATGGATTTAGGCTACTTACGACATAATAAGCAGAAAGCTCACTGCTTTAGTTGAGAAAGTACGTTAATGTTAATAATATGTTTAGAATATGTTAATACATTAATTTTATAATAGATTTACAAAACCTTTAAAGGAGATGTTTTTTTATTATGAATCCCGTATGGCGAAATCTCATGATGGTTGGTCTTGTGACCATTTTAGCTTTGTTTGCGCTAGGTTGTGAGTACGATGAAGAGGTAGCGCAGCTTGATGAAGAAGGTGTTGTGAACGTCACAGCAGGTGAAGGTTACTTCGAGCCTGATGCTATTTCTGTCGAGCAGGGACAGGAAGTGACTGTGGAGATTGAAAATGTAGATGAAGCAGATCATACTTTCACTATCGATGAGTATGATATTGATGTTAGCCTTGCACCTGAAGCACAGGAAGAAATTACCTTTACCGCTACAGAAGAAGGCACTTTTGAATTCTACTGCGATGAACCTGGGCATCGCGACGCTGGCATGTATGGTCATTTAGGCGTAGGCGAAGAGCCGGTTGTACCAGACGATGACGACGATGATAATGACTACAATGGAGGCTATTAAAATGGAGGCTATTAATAATTGACAGGTTGGTGTTTTGCACTTAACCCACGCAATTTAATCACAACGAAGTATACATTATATAGGTGTGTTCAATAGATATGTTAGAAAATAGTAGATATTTAGTAGTAGATATTTAGTGATGATTTCCAGTAAAAAAGCCCTCTATAAATGGGGGCTTTTTCAATATGTATGTAGTTTGACGCTTACATCTAAATATACTTTTTTTGATCTGTAATCCATTGTTCCCTGCTGAAGCTGAAAAGGTGAACCATCAGGATTACGACAAAGTAAACGGAAGGCCTACTGTTATAGATGAGAAAGTACATTCTTGTTAATAATATGTTTATAATATGTTAAGACTTTGGCTTTATAATGAAAAGCAATATAAAGCAATATAATGTATAGGAAATACTGAAATAGAAGACATATGGTGTTTATACAAAAGATTTAAAATCTTAAACCTTGGGGAATGCCAACTTCTTAAGAACACAAAGTTGCTTCTCCCCAATTTAGATAGATATTTTTTAAAAAGGAAAGGGGGAAAAACCAATGTCCTCATCCAAAGACAGAAATGTTGACACACCAATGGGCACGCCAGCTTCCTCTAGGAAAAAACCAATGTCCTCCGAAGTTAACTGTAACGTTGATAATTGTGTTTACTGGCAAGACATGAAATGCAGTGCAAACAGTATCCATGTAAAAATGCAAGGAAACCAGGAAGAAGTGTGTAGCTCAGAGGCTACTATTTGCGAAACATTTGAAACTAAAGAATGCTAGTATAATACAAGAAAAAGTATAAGGGCTATGCTGGGAATTTGCAGTATAGCCCTTTCTATTTTACATGTTTTGTATGAAGAAATCGAGCAAGAATCATGGTTTTTCGAGTTTTTGGAAGAAATCCCCTCTGAATATTTCATGAGAAAAGGCAAAACTTCTGTGTCCTAAAAACTTTGAATAATAAAACACTTATTGCCACCAAAAGCATCTTTTTGTTTAGTAAATGATTGAAAACTCTTTTCAATACTGCTATAATAATTCCCGAAAGGACAGCGGGAGTAGTTGGAGGGCTGGTGCCCCCCGCGGACTTCAAATCCGTTGGGCGGCGCGACCCGTCGCCGGTGGGTTCGATTCCCACATACTCCCGCCATTTTTATTTAATACGATTATGACGGGAAACTTGGAGAACAGGGAGAGTTACATATTATATTTTGAAGTCCAAATCAATAAGTAGATATAACACGCAAATAACACGCAAATAACACGCAAATAACACGCAAAAAACACGCAATTACTCGCAATTCCCGCTCCTAAATTTTTACAAAGGAGTGGTTTTTTATTTCCAAAATCATTAAATTTCCCAAGCAAGAAAATGAAAAAGAAAGATTTGAAGAGTATGAGATCATTAAAAATAGCGTAAGGCACTACAGAGAAAACTTCTCTAAAGAGCAAAAAATAGAAAAAACAATAAGACATATAAAGCAAATTCGGGAACTAGAAAAAGAGTTAGAAGAAACACAAAGCTTTTTGGGACTGCCTGATAAAAAAATAGAAGAAAAGACTTTAAAAATTATATTAAAGATTGAACTTTTTTATAAAACAATTTTCAATGAAGATTTCCTTGAACAAGATTTGAATAAAATAAAACAAACAACAAAAGAAGTTTTAAAAAATACTGAACATGGCAAGGTTCTAAAAAGAGTTCCTTTTTAATCTAATAAAAATAACATAAAAAATTAAAAAGGGGGATCGTTCTCGTCTAATGACAGGAACGGTTCCCCTTTTTAAATTTTTTACAAAATCCTATAGAAATCATTCAGTAAAGGAAAGAACTTTGGAGGTGAGCCTAGTGGATTTAAATTATCTAAGGGACAAAGCAAACAACCTGCTAAAAGAGCAGGTCGAAATCGCTAATAAGATAGATTCAAACTTATCTGATGCTGAAATTCAAGACAAATACCAAGCAAAAAAATTAAATAACGGTATGAAAATTATCATTTACGAACAGATGCCAAAGTTGAAGATTTACGATCGAGTAGTTTATAAAAAAGAAGGACTGGACCGCAGTTCTTATCAACTATCGAGAAACAGATGGTTCTCTATGATTAAGCAGGCAATCTCAAATTTTTCGGAAAATCATCATCTCAACCATGATGCTTCTATAATAGGGGTCATTAATTATACCAACTACCTTTCTGATACGGATAACTTCTGCTTTAAATTCATAATAGATGCTTTAAGATACCTGAAAATAATCAAGCACGATGACAACCTTTACTGCTCCAAGTTTTTTTCCTATACAAAACAGGTGCCAAAGTGTCAGGTCAGAACGGAGATTTATATCCTTGAAGACACAGGTCAGCTTG
The DNA here is from genome assembly GCA_964487675.1 of uncultured Clostridia bacterium. Taxonomy (GTDB): domain Bacteria; phylum Bacillota; class Natranaerobiia; order Natranaerobiales; family Natranaerobiaceae; genus CAZARY01. The sequence continues at coordinate 3,541 of CAZARY010000080.1, forward strand.
ACGAGATAGTTATTAATTCAGAGAAGTAAATTGATAGGGTATACCTGTCAATTTACAGGGGAAAGTGAATTGATGCGTTACTTATAATTCAGAAAGTAATTTAAGTTTATCATAGAGGTTTTCTCAGTATCGTTACTTACTAAAAAAGAAAACTATACTAGAGCTTTATTAAATATAAGCAATTATAAATTCACAACTGTAGGGGGGTGATTTTTCATTTGAAAATAATGAATCGAGACCGGGAAATAGTCAATAAAATTTGTGAGTTTAATGGCTTAACTCTAGATGCTATAAGTGAACTTTTCTTTCAAGGTTCAACCCATGCATCTAGGAGAATGAATAAACTAGCCAGGGAGGGGCTGGTTAAGAAAAAATTTGTTTACAACAAGAGGGGGAAAACAGCTAAGCGAAAATGCGTAATTTATACAGCCACCGCAAAAGCTATAAATTTATTTAATTTAAGCTATCACCCTAACACTATAAACCCTAAAAAAAACAAACTGGATATTCAATTCATGATCAGCAAGCTTAAAGAAACTTTTCCTTCAATAAAGTCTAAAAGAGATATAAGAGGCCAAAACAACCTAAACAACAGCCTACCTGTTGATTGTGCCCTTAAAGAGAAAGAAACTACTTTCTTTTATATCGTCTCTCAAAGTCATACTGATAAAGATATTCAAGGCAAAATAAATTTTATTCACGATTTCAACTGGTTGGCCGATAATCACATTATAATCGCAAGGAATTATAACAAAAAATACAACACGCCATTAAGCTATGAGGACTATATTTGTGAGTACTTTATCTTCAGGTACGATCATCTTGTGCCTATAAGGATTGCTCGTTTTCTAGAAGACAAGTATTATTATTTGAAAGTATTTAATCAAATTTTAAGCCGTCAGCTTACTGAATTTCGTGTAGATCAATTTAGCCTGCCTTTTAGCACCGCTTTTTACAAGGGCAAACAGATATATTTTACCGAGCTGATTTCCGGCAGCAGTAGAATTTTACAGGAACTAAATTTTGAAGAATTGCCACAAAAGCTTTTTATTTTGGTGGAAGACAAGTCCAAGAAGAGATGGCTGCCCAAGTCTAAAAATATTAAAGCCTTCTCATACTTGGACAAAAAGTTTATTTCATAATGAATAAATATTGCAGCAGGGGTTTGGATTTGGCCTTCTTTTATTTCGGTATGCTATTCTACTACCGCACGTGCGTAGCTCCTAGCATTTTATGATATTTTATGATAACTGCACAGGGTGGTTACTAAGCTTCAGTCCTATTGCTATCGTAATCATGGTCATACAAAACAGGTTACTTTCGAACACAAAGGACTCTTGCAACCTTTATTTAATCGCCTTAGGGGGTCTCAGATGCTTATTTACAGTTCCGTGGATATCAGTTATAATTAAATTGATAACAATTATGTTATCAAAAGCCAACGGAGGACATAATATGGAATACGAAATACTTTTTTATAGAACCGCTAAAGGACGATCATCAGTAGAAGAATTTTTAAATTCTCTTGATAAACAAGCACAAGGAGACAAAAAATCATATAAGCTTTTTGAAAAGATTTATTTTTACCTTGAAGTTTTGGAAAAATATGGACCTAGGGCCGGATTTCCATATACTAAATATATTGGCGATAGCCTCTGGGAGTTAAGACCAAAAGATTATAGAATTTTCTTCTTTTTGTGGTATGAAAATAGAATTATTCTTCTTCACTGTTTTCAAAAAAAGTCTCAAAAAACGACTAAAAAGGAAATTGAAAAAGCAAGACAACGTATGGATGATTGGATGAAAAACGGAGATAAAAGGCTCTAAAGGAGGGTGATAAACATGAACTGGACACAATATAAAAATAGAATTAAGTCTATAAAACCTGAAAGAAAAAAGGAACTTGAGATAGTTGCTCAACTCGTAGCTCGCAGAAAGGAGCTGGGTTTAACTCAACGTGAGTTAGCTGATTTAGCTGGTATTAAACAACCTGCTCTTGCCAGGATTGAGCAAAATGGGGCTGTACCGAGAATTGATACATTAAATAAAATTGCTAAAGCTTTAAGAGTAGAAGTTCAGCTTGTTGAAGTTTCTAAAGATGATGATGCTGCCGCTAAAGAACTTGTTTGAGAAATTTTTATATGCCAATAAAAAATCCCGGTTTTACCGGGGTCACTTGCAAATAAACGGCATTAATTTTGTAAAACTGTACTTCCTTGGCTAGACAAAACTATGATATTATAATGAAAGTAGACAAAAAATATTATGTAAACATAAGAAATTTGCTGGGCAGTTAGTAACAGCGGATTCGTCTGTGCTTTTTTACTTTATTTTCTTAAAGAGCTAATCCAATCGCTTTTTAAATATACCTACCGCAAAGTTTTAAACTTTGCGGTTTTTTATTTTCATCCCGTGACTTTAGAGCCTTATTTATGTTTGCTTTTTTTTAACAATCTCTCTAGAAGGAGGTGATAAGAATTACTGATAGGCGCATTTTGAGTTATTGCGAAGTAAAAGAATTAGGTGATCAAGGTAGATATCAAAAACTAAAAGAAATAGCACTGTCCTACCTGTCTCCGAGTAAAACTCGTAAGTATGCAGTGAGAGAGTTGGGAAAAAAGCCGGAGGAGTTTATGGAAACTTTAATTGATTTGTTAGACGATTGCGAGTACGAAGTCATTAATGAAGCAATTAAGGGTTTGCAAAAAAAGCAAAAAGTCGAGCGACATTACGATGAGTTTATTGTTTTTAAGCTTGCCGGTATTTTAAAAACTGACTTTGCTAATGCTGTAGCACAAGAGGCATTTAAACTGCTGAACAGAATAGACGAAGGGATAAGAGTAGTACTGTTGGTCAATGTTTTTGATGAAACAAATAATGAAGATTTATTGGACGAACTCGTTTTAAACTTTGCCAATTTAAAAGGTGCCAAGGCAAATAATAAAGCTAAAAAATTTATGGAAGCTTATATTAAAAACAATGGAGATAATAAAAAATGGGCGGTTAAGGCTTTAGGTTCCCTCCAGGCGCATGACAAAATTTTACTCCTCAGAAGCATCGTTAAGGACAAAAATGAAGATATTGATACCAGAAGGGCAGCTTTATTTGCATTGGAATTAATAGAGGACGGAAGGGCCCTCGGAATAATATTAAGGGCAATAGAAGATAAAGACCTGGAAGAACTCACCCGAGAAGTTGTACCTGCTTGGGCCCTTGATTGCGGTTATAAAGACAAAAAGGCTATGAAAGAAGACCTTAACAGCGAAGAAGAAGATCTATATCTGTCGGCAGTATTTGCTCTGGATTATAAAAACTATCTGGAAAATCCTGAACTTTTACTGCCGTATCTAGAGGATGATAACTCTGAAGTAAGAGCTATAGCTGAGGCCAAAGTTAATTTTCTAGGTGAAGAAGTAGGAGAAGAAATCGTCAAAAAGTATTTTTCGAAAAGATACTAGATCATTACAGAAAAATTAAAATTAATAACAGGCGTATCGGGATGCACATATTCTTTTGTGAACCATGCATCCCTGAACGCCTGTTATAATCTTTCTCTTCGGACTAAATATGCACATCTTAAAAGCTCTTTGAAATCCCGTCATATTCGGCAATATAACGTTTTGTGTTTCTTATTGTAAAATCCCTCGGATACACATTGCGAATTTTAGCTTTTAAGCCTTTTATTATCAATTTTAAAAATTAATATGCATATCTGCACCAGTTTTTAGATGGATTAATATTTGAAAAGCCCCTCATAATCGATAATTTTACATCCTATGGATGTGCCTCATCATTATTATTGGTTTCTTTTTATGATACTCCAGTAGTAGTTCGTCTAGTTTTTGACTAACTTTCAAAACATCTTCGCTTCTAATATTATGGCTTTTTAAAAGCTCTTTCAGTTCATTTCTCAGCTCTTCTATTCTTTTTATGTACATAACAACACCATCCCGGGAAATAGCGGCTTTAGTCATTCACAAGCTTTACTTTCACTTTCTTCTTTATGAAAAGTTTTATTGCAGTGACAGCACTTCCATTTAGGATTAGATGTGTCGGCGGAATAGTTGTTTTTATGACAGTGCGGGCATTTTCTTCTTTCTGCCATAATAAATGCCTCCCTAGGAATAATTTGAAATTTACATGAAACGCTAAAGATAATATAACAGAAATGTGTGCTAAAAAGTGGCTAAAAAGGTGCTCAGACAAAGAAGTTATGTTGATATCAGACGTAACTAAATTAATTTTACCTCACCTAAAGAAATAGGGTTATATTTAGTCGTTTTTATTTTTCAGATGAAAATACTCCGGGTAGTCTTCTATTTTTGGTGTCATAACAGGGTTTCCCTCACTGTCTACAATCCCTTCGTGGTACCTGATTGCAGCCCTAAAAGCCCGCTGAATTTCTATCATCAGCATGAAAATTATTGTAACTGAAATTAAATCGAAAAGAGAAGTACCGAAAAGATAAGTGTTTTGCAAAAAGTATATAGTTTCTGAAATCACTTCCATCAAATTTCACCTCACTATCCCCATCAGGATTATGATGGGGGCGACAACTAAAAGAAAAGGCCCGAGAACCATGGAAAAATCAACAGAGCTCGTAAAAAACAAAAAACACATAAAGCCCTTCTAGGTGTTCCAAGAAACCAGCCCCTTATGGATGTTATGTAAACCTGCCTCCTGACTATATGATACCCTCGAACATTTTCTGCGTCCAGGGCCGTTTAAAAAATATCAAGTTTTAAAGTTGATATTTATAAATCTGGGTCGTGCTGTTTATTCAGCGCGGCCCTTTTTTTATTTCTGCTGATTTCTATTAAAGATAAAGGCTTTTTTAAATTTTTCACGAGGAGGTGATTTTATTTACGATTTGATTGAGTTTTTGAGCTGTTTCTCGGAAAATGGTCGAGTAAACTTTTTACTAATCCACCATGGGAAGCCCCCTGAAAAAGTATCGGTAAATATTAACGAACCAAAAGACTTTGAAGTAAAGATGGATTATATTAATGAAGCGAACAAAAATGGAAATGCAGTGTTTTTCAAGCCCAACTTCGGATATAAGGAGAAAAATGTTCAAGAAGTGAAGGCACACTTTGTGGATTTGGATTTAGAAGTTGACAGTGAAAATGAAAAGAGTATGCAAGAACAAAAGCAAGAGCTTTTGGAGTATCTTAAAAATTTGAAAGTAAAGCCGGCGTTCATAGTAGAAACCAAAAAAGGATTGCATGCGTACTGGCTGATTAAAGACGGTAAGGTAGAGAGCTTTCCAGCAGTGCAAAAAATTTTGATTGATCATTTTGACAAAGCGGACACTCAAATTACTAATATCAGCCATGCCTTGAGGGTTCCCGGGTTTTTTCACATGAAAGATATGAATAAACCCTTTTTCGTTAAAATCTTATATTTTAACAGGAGGTATGCTGCCCAAGAAGAAGTAATCAATGCCTTTATTTCTGAAAACAAAACTCTGGAGGATTATCGTAATTGTAATATTAATAAAGAAAACAGTAAAAAAGTTGACAACCTGGAGAGCTTTTTTGAAGCTATGAAACAGCAGGACATTAGAGAATATCTTAAACTTGACGTGGAGTTGGGGGAAAATTTTAATTGCATTTTTCATGATGATCAAAACCCTTCGGCCGTTATATCCCGTCAAAACGGGAGGTACAAATATTTTTGCAACAGTTCTAACTGCTCCGTGGACAGGCGGGGGATAGACTTACTGGATATTATTTTAAAACGGGGCAAAAATATGAGGCAGGCTATTAACGAAATAGAGAAAACCTACGGTATAAAGCTTGAAAAATCACAGTGGGTCAGGGACGAAATGGACAAGTATCAGCTCAACATGAG